>CAVKVE010000022.1:0-27874 GCA_963659655.1 Bacteroidaceae bacterium
CCACCAACTCTTCTAATACCATTTACCGACCATGAATCGTTCTTTTCTTCGAAATACCGCATCCGTCCTGCTCACCGTCTTGCTTTGTGCGGTGGTGCTGTTCGCTTGCGAGGGTGATGGCGATGTATCGGGCAAGACCTATACCGCCATGCGCAAGAGTGCCAAGCGAGGTGTAGCCTTCAATTTCTCGCAGACGGAGGATCTTCCTCTGCTCTCCGGAGCCTGCTCGTGGGCGTACAATTGGGGCAACACCCAGAGCGACAACGCAGCCCTTTGGTTCGATACCAACGATATGGATTTTTGCCCCATGGCATGGAGCGGCAGCTACAGTGCCGATAAGATTCGTGCCTACAAGCAGGCGCATCCCAATACCCGCTATCTCTTGGCGTTCAACGAGCCGAATCTGACCGACCAGGCGAATATGACGCCCGCTGCCGCAGCAGCTCAGTGGCCGGCAGTGGTGGCTTTGGCTAAGGAGTTGGGGTTGAAGCTCGTGTCGCCGGCTATGAATTACGGCACGCTCTCCGGCTATAGCGACCCGATCAAGTGGCTCGACGAGTTTTTTGCGCAGCCGGGTGTGTCTATCGACGATGTCGATGCCATCGCCATCCATTGCTATATGGCGTCCCCCTCGGCGGTCAAGAGTTATGTCGAGCGTTTCGAGAAGTACGACAAACCGATTTGGATGACCGAGTTCTGTGCGTGGGAGAACACCGTGTCGAGCGTAGGCACCCAGATGGATTATATGTGTTCGGTGCTGAACTATTTCGAGCAGACCGACCTCGTGGAGCGCTATGCATGGTTCATTCCCCGCATGAGCAGCAAGGTCGATTCCTATCCCTATATGCAGTTGCTCACGCATACTTCGCCCTCCGAGCTGACCGAGTTGGGTATTATCTTTGCTCAGTTCTCCTCGTTCGACCATTCGGCTTGGTTGCCGTTGTCCGATGGGGTGGGTGCGAACCAATATATCGCGTTGAGCAACAACTCCACTTCGCAGCGTGTGGCAGACGGCAAGCCTTATATCTACAATCTCCAGTCCGGTGCATGGCTCGACTATCAGGTGCAGACGACCTCCGAGCAGCCTCTGCAGATTTCCTATGCTTCGCTGTCCAACAGCATTGTCAATATCTATGTGGATGGCTCTCTGCAGACGGCAGTCAGCCTTCCCCGCACGGGGGATGTCACCGTGTCGACCACCCTCACCACTTCCTTTGTCCCGAAGAAGGGCCGAACCACTTTGCGTTTCGAGGTCTTGGATGGCGCGCTCAATTTCTATCAGTTGAAGAACTAATCCCCTTGTCGGCTCGCAGAGCCTCAAGATAAGCTTTAGTGCCATCAAGATAAGCTTTATATATATCATTTTACAATCCATGAAATTCCAACCCCTTATGAAACAAGGTACGAAAAAGATAGTTAGTTTAGTAGTTGTTGTGTTAGTAGCGTTCCATGCGTCTGCTCAGGTCACTGTTTCCGATTTCGAGAGTGGCAGTGCATGGACGGCCGTAGAGGGTGCTGCCACCGTAGTCAACAATCCTTCCGAGACGGGTCTGAACCTCTCGTGCAAGGTGTTGCAGGTGGTGCGTCCTCAGTCGGCGAACAATTGGGCGGGTGCTATGTACACTCCCTCGGCGTCCATTTCGGGCTATCGCTATGCGCATGCGCTGATGTATCGCAACAACACCAATCAGCCGAATCTCAAGGTCTACGATCCCGCCGACAACGACGGCTCGGCAGATCTCGCTCCGATGACGACCATCGTGGCCAACCAGTGGCAGGATGTCGTTTTCGATTTGGGCGACCATAGCGTCGATTTTCTGTTTTTTATGGTCGACCGCACCACGCTTAGTGCCGATGCCGTGATGTATATCGACGATGTGGTGCTTTCCAACGATGCCTCTCCACGCACTTCTCCCAATACGGCTTGCCGAACCACTCCCGAACCAACAGGCGACTATGAGCTGGTTTGGAATGCCGATTTCACCGAGTCGAGCCTCAATCTCTCCGCTTGGAATATCGAGACCAACGGCGATGGTGGCGGCAACAGCGAGTTGCAGTACTATTGCGACCGTGGGGTGAGCTTAGGTGTCGACCCGGTCGAGGGCAAGCATTGCCTTATTCTGACCGCTACCAAGGAGAGCTATATGGGCAAGACCTGCACGTCGGGTCGTGTCAATTCCTTTGGCAAGACCTATTTCCAATACGGCAAAATCGAGGCGCGTATTTGGTTCCCCAATACGGCCAACGGCTTGTGGCCGGCTTTCTGGATGATGGGCAACGACTATTCCACGGCGGGTTGGCCGGCTTGTGGCGAGACCGACATCATCGAGTTGGGTCATCAGAATGGTATCAATGCCGGCACGCAGGATCGTTTCTTCAATGGCGCCAGCCATTGGGGACCGAATTGGAGCAGCCACTACCAGTATGCGCAGGACATCACCAATTCCTATAGCGTGGAGGATGGTTTCCATATCATCACTTGCATTTGGGATGCCGACCATGTCGCCATGTATGTCGACCTCGATGCGCATCCGACCGCCTCGCCCTACTATACGATGACCATTCCTGTCAGCAGCGAGGACAACGCTCCGGGCAAGTATTTCCACAAGCCCAATGGCATCATCTTCAATTTGGCAGTAGGCGGCCAGTTCCCCGGCATCTATGATATTAATGCTATCACGGCTCTCTCGGCAGGCTCTCGTTCCATGTATGTCGATTGGGTGCGTGTCTATCAGAAAGGCGATGCGGGCGAGTCGTTCTATTCCGCTGTTGCCTCCGACCCTATCGAGGGTAGCACCGCTATCGACCACACTGTTTCCCGAACCACTCCCGAACCAACTCGCAAGATTTTCCGCAACGGACAGATCCTCATCGAGCGTGACGGACAGCTCTATACCCTCATGGGCGAGCAGCTGTAGCATAGCCGCCGTGAGGCATACTTAGTACCACCGGAATTGTTCGCAGTTCCTTAATCCAAACAATCCAATGAAAAAGACCGCACTACTTCTCGTCAGCCTGATGGTTTGCTTTCAGAGCTATGCCATCTTTCCGATGCAGTTGACCAACAACAGCCAGTTTTCGGACAGTGAAATCTATATCGCTATTGTGGGCAAGCGTATCGATGGCACGACTATGTACTACGACCTTTCCGCCAATTCCGCTTCGTCGGTGGCGATGCCGGAGCTTACCACTTCGCTCAATACGCTGCACAAGACGGATGGCGATTGGGGCTATGCCAATATCTTTACCACGCTGAATACCATTCCCAACCGCACCATTTATATCGACCAATCCTTGGCGTGCCGTATGTTTGTGGCTTTCCGCAGTCCGATGTACTTGCATGTGCATGAGGGGGGCGGTTATGCAGGAGCCGATCTCAACAATCCCTCCGACCCGAATGCGGATCTTCGTTGGGAGATTGTCGAGTTTTCTTACGACACCTACGATGTGGCGTTTGTCAATACCACGCGTGTCGATGCTTTCCAATATCCGATGGGTATCGAGCTGTACGGCAATGTGTCGGCAGGTGCCAACAATGCGTATATGAAGCGTGGCGACCTCAAGTCCTATTCCGCCACCATCGCCGATTGGCAGAACGAGTTTGGCGGCACAATCTATGCCAATTGTCAGGTCAGCCGCATTCAGAAGGATGCGCTCGGCCCGATCATCATGCAGCCCTCTAAGGTTGCTTCCGTCAAGAATAGCAACGAGTTCGATGCCTATATTTCGCAGATTTGGTCGTCTTTTGCCACCAAGACGCTGCGTTGCAGCATGGGCGAGCGGGGCGAGTGGTACGGCCGTGTCGAGAACGATGCCTTTGTGATGCACAGTGCCACCGATGCGAGTGTGGTCGGTCGGGTAGGCCGTCCTACCACGGTCGAGGTCATCGAGGGCGCGGGTGCTTTTGCCACGGGCTCGGAGGACGACAAGGCGATGCAGGCGCAGTTCTGTGGGGCTATCAATCGGGGTATGATTGATGTCAGCGCGGCAGACAATGCGTTGCAGAATTGGGGCGACCGTGCCTCGTTCTTCACCCGCAACAATTGGAATAAGTATGTGGCGTTCTTCCACGATGCCACCCGCAGCTACGAGGGCTATACCTACGCTTTCTGCTACGACGACACATTCGATCAGTCTTCCACGTGCGCCACGAGCCATCCCGACCATTTGGTTGTCACCATCGGTGGCTTCACTTCCACCCCCGGCGAGACCGTCACCCCTGATTCAAGTGAAAAAGACCCCGATTCGGGTAACAAAGATACCGATTCTAGTGAAAAAGATACCGATTCGGAGGGTACAGATTCGAGCGAAAAAGACTCCTCCGATCCCACAAATCCCGAACCACTCCCGAAGGTAGACCGTACCGGCACCACAGATCAAGGCTTGCAGTACCGTTGTCGTGTCTTCCAACAAGGCTCGCAAGTCACTTACACCTTCGATGCCCTCAACTCGGACTCCTTTACCGGCCTCGTACCGGTCGTATGGGACAACTCGAACGGCTTCCGAGAAGTCCTTAATACCAGCACGATCTCCTTCGAAGATTGCTCGGAGGGGCAGCTTCTCTCCGTCGCATGCAAGTGGATGTATGCCGGTGGCGACACCCATACTCCCTATATCGACTACACGGTCAGTGCCGTCACTTCCCTTTTGGATGCCGCAGGTTCCGTGCCGTCTGCCCGCAAGGTCTTCCGTCAGGGTACGCTGTATATCGACTACGGGGGCGTTCGTTACACCCTGTTAGGCACATCTGTTGGCAAATAACCCTACCTATATAATTCGTATAACCCTACCTAATTCGCTACACACGCTATGATGAAGCACCGAACCACTTATTTCGCTTTCGCAATGATGGCCCTTCTGTCTGCTTGCACTACCCGGTCGCCCTATACTCTCGTTTGGGAGGATCACTTTGATGGCGACACCCTCAATACCGCCTATTGGAATATCGAGGACAATGCCCGTGGGGGTGGCAACTACGAGATGCAGTACTATTCCCCGCGCAATGTATCGATAGAGAACCATCCCGTGACGGGCGAGCGCTGCTTAGTGCTTACTGCCCGCCGCGAGGATTACGGCAATCGCCCCGCCACTTCTGCCCGCCTCAATACGCAGGACAAGGTGACAGTGCAGTACGGCAAGGTGGAGGCTCGTATTGCGTTCCCCCATACCGCCGATGGTCTTTGGCCGGCTTTTTGGATGTTGGGCAACGACATTGCGCGTGATTTGGGCAACGACGATACGGTCGATTCCTGTGCCGCCGAGTTGGCGCAGTCCGGTCAGGTCGTGTGGCCTCGTTGCGGCGAGATTGATATTGTGGAGATGGGTCATCAGGACGGTATTGCCAAGGGCTTGCAAGACCGCTATTTCAACGGTGCCGCCCATTGGGGCGAGGCGTTCAACAACGGCCGCTATCCCAATAAGGCAGGGGTCTGCGAGGCGCCCTATTCGGTGCAGGATGGTTTCCATCTTTTCACGCTTGTGTGGTCGGAGGACAGCCTTGCCATGTACCTCGATCAAGACCGTTTTCCCGAAGCAGTGCCTTACTTTGAATTATCTTTGCGCGATAAGGAGCTCAATCAGCCGGGGCATTATTTCAACAAGCCGTTTTATATCTTGCTGAACCTCGCCGTAGGCGGACACTTCCCCGGTATGCCCACCACGCCGAAGTATCCGGAGCAGGTCACGGCAGACGACCCGAATTTCCAACGCATCTCCGCTCTTCCCGCCGATGGCACCCCGGTGAAGATGTATGTGGATTATGTCCGTGTCTATCAATACAATGAATAATGAAAAATGTGTAAATAATCTCCCATTTACAAATTTACAAATTTGCTCATTTACAAATTTACAAATTGCCCCCTATGAAACTGAGTGTTAAAGAGAAATTAGGATATAGTTTAGGCGACACCGCTTCCCATTTCGTGTGGGATATGGTCAATTTTTGGCTGATTTTCTACTACACCGATGTGGCGGGCATCAGTATCGCTTGGGCGACCACCATTGCCATTCTCGGCACCATCATGGATGCCGTCATGGATCCGATTGTGGGGATATGGGCAGACCGCACCAATACGCGTTGGGGCAAGTTCCGTCCCTTCATCCTTTTTGGTGCCGTGCCGTTTGCGCTCTGTGCCCTTCTCGCTTTCTGGGGGCCCTCGCTTACGGGCAATGCGCAGGTAGCGTATGTGCTGATTACGTTTATCCTGTTGCGTGTCATCTATGCCATTGTCAATATTCCCTATTCCTCTCTCGGTGCGGTGATGACCAACGATTCCATCGAGCGTGCGGGGCTCAATTCCTATCGTTTCGTGGCTGCCAATATCGGGCAGTTGGTCGTTTCGGGTTTGGCGCTCTATGGGGTCTATTATCTCGGCACGCTGTGTGTTTCGGGGCTGGATTATGCCACTATGGCGAACGACGAGGCCCGCAAACTCTTTGCCGAGACTTCTGCCGACAATGCCGCTTTGGTCAGCACGGCCTACCAGTACGGTTTCCGCTATTTGGTGGCTATTTTTGGCGTGATTAGTGTCGTGTTGCTGTTCATCACGTTCTTTTCCACGCGCGAGCGTGTAGCGCCGGCAGCCAAACAGGACACCAATCTGTTCCGTGATTTCGGTTCGCTTTTCCAGAATCGTCCGTGGGTGGTGCTGACTTTGGTCGGTATCGTGTCGTTCATCATGTTCGCCATCCAGAATATCTCGGCCACCTACTATTTCAAGTATTTTTGCGATGCTGAGTCCAAGAGCCAGCTGTTCAATCTCTTGGGAACTATTGCGCTCATCATCGCCATTCCCTTCACCAAGCCTCTTGTGGCACGCTATGGAGGCCGCAATTTGTATATAGTCTGCTCGCTTTTGTCGGGTTTCTTCTTTTGTATGTTGTTCTTTGCCGGCACCCATTTCGTGCTGATTAATGTGTTCAACTGCTTGGCGAAGATTTCCTATGCGCCCGCCATCTCGCTTCTCTGGACGATGCTTGCCGATGCGGCAGACTATGGCGATTGGAAATTCAACCGTCGCACAACGGGTCTTTGCCTCTCGGCAGCCGTTTTTGCGCAGAAGATCGGTTGGTCCATCGGTGCGGCTATTTTGGGAGCCATCATGAGCCATGTAGGATTCGATCCGGCCACGATGACCACTTCCGAGATCCAATCCGTGCCGGAAATCATGTCTTGCATCCGGGTCCTTTTTGGTATCGTTCCGGGAGTGCTCTACGCATCTTGCGCCATCCTCTTGGCGTTCTATAATATCGACAAGCCGACCCTGGCCCGAATGAAGAAGGAGTTGGAGGAGCGCCGTGCCGCAGAATGATACATCGAGAAACAGAATACAATACGCAAAATTCTATAACGCAATGAATACAATCGAAAATAAGCAAGTAACGGGCAAATACCTGACCCTCGGCGACGAGAAATACTATTTGATAGAGAACTACGATGAACTGCATCCGTTCTTTATCAGCCTTGCCAGCGATACCGACCTGTGGATGTATATCTCCTCTACGGGAGGGCTGACCTGTGGCCGCCGCAACCCTGAGCAGGTGCTTTTCCCCTATTACACCGACGATAAAATCACCGAGAGTGCCGACCACACCGGTGCCAAAACTCTCGTACGAGTGCTGCCCGATGCTACCACCCCCTCTTTGAGGGGGCAGGAGGGGATTCTTTGGGAGCCTTTCTCCGACCGCTACAAGGGGCTGTACCGCATTTGCCGCAGCATCGCCAAGTCGGTCACGGGCAACAATCTGCTCTTCATGGAGCAGAACCTCGACCTCGGGCTGACTTTTGCCTACGAGTGGGCGGCTGCTGACCGTTTCGGTTGGGTGCGCCGTGCCCGTTTGCTCAACGACACCGATTGCCCCATTTCGGTGGAGTTGTTGGATGGTTTGCAGAATGTTATGCCTTCGGGTGTGGAGCAGAAGACGCAAAATGTGTTCTCCACTTTGGTCGATGCCTACAAGAAGACCGAACAAGTCCCGAACCAACCCATGGTTTTGTTCCGTATGGAGGCCATCTTGGTCGATCGGGCCGAGCCGAGTGAGTCCTTGCGCTGCAATAGCGTCTATACGCTTGGGCTTTCTGCTGCCGAGTACCTGACCTCTTCCACGCAGTTGGATGCCTTCCGTAGTGGCAAGCCTGTCCTTGCCGAGCCGGAGTCGAGGGGTATGCGTGGTGCTATCTTCGCCCATACTTCGCTCTCTCTCGCCCCGCACGCGGCCGAGCAGTGGTATTTTGTCTGCGATGTCATGCAGGATGCTGCCGATGTGCGCCGCAGCCTGCATTTCCTGCGTGAGCCGAATGCCATTGCAGAGGTCGAGGCAGCCATCCGTACCGCTACCGCTACCCTGCGTTCTATCGTGGCGCAGAACGACGGCGTGCAACAGACAGCCGATGAGTGGGATGATGCCCGCCATTTCGCCAACACGCTTTTCAATACCATGCGTGGCGGCTTCTATTGCGATAATTATCAGATTAGCGGCTCTGCTTTTGCCCATCATATCGAGGTGTTCAATCATGCGCTTGCCGAGCGCTATCATGGTTTCTTGGCTTCTCTGCCGGAGACCATTTCCTATAGCCGCCTCGAGGAGCGTATCACCGACCTGCAAGACCACCAGCTGCACCGTCTCTTCATGGAGTACTTGCCCATCACGTTCTCTCGCCGCCATGGCGACCCGAGCCGTCCGTGGAATCTGTTTGACATCCGTGTCAACGACAAGGACGGCCATCGCCTCATTTCCTATCAGGGCAACTGGCGTGATATTTTCCAGAACTGGGAGGCACTCTCGCTTTCTTACCCCGATTACACCAACGGCATTATTGCAAAGTTCCTCAACGCTACCACGGCAGATGGCTACAACCCTTATAAGGTTACCTCGGAGGGCATCGATTGGGAAGTCATCGAGCCGGAGAATCCGTGGTCGAATATCGGCTATTGGGGTGACCACCAGATTATCTATCTCTGCCGCCTGTTGGAGTTGAGCTACAAGCACAATCCCGCTGCGTTGCGTGCCATGTTGGGCGATCGTGAGTTCGCTTTCGCCAATGTGCCTTACCGCTTCCGAACCTACTCCGAGATTGTCGCCAATCCCAAAGACTCTATCTATTTCGACGACGACCTGCATAAGCATATATTCTCTCTGTTGCCGACCTACGGCGAGGACGCACGCCTCGTTATGGCGGGCGACCAACCGCTGCTTGTCACTTTCACGGAGAAGATGCTCATCACTCTGCTCACCAAGTTGAGCAATTTCATCCCCGATGCCGGTATATGGATGAATACCCTCCGCCCCGAGTGGAACGACGCCAACAATGCCCTCGTGGGCTATGGTGCTTCCATGGTCACGGTCTATTATATGCATCGTTTTGTCAAGTTCCTGCTTAGCCTCTATGCGGGTGTGGAGCAGACCTACGCCGTTTCCCGCGAGGTGATGACTTTCCTGCGTGATATTGCCGCTGCTTTGCGTATGAATACCGATGAACACGCCGCGCCGTTCGACGACCATAGCCGCCGTGCTTTTGTCGATGCCGTAGGGCTTGCGGGCGAGCAGTATCGTCGTTCGGTCTATGCCGGCTATTCGGGCGAGAAGGTTGAGTTGGATAGCGACCTGCTCTGTGGTTTCCTGACTTTGGTGCAGAAGGCTCTCGAATCGGCTATCTCTACGAGCCGCCGTGCCGATGGCCTGTATCATGCCTACAATCTCATTTCCTTTGGCGAGGGTACGCTTAGCGTAGAGCCGCTTTACGAGATGCTCGAGGGGCAAGTGGCTATTCTGTCCTCTCGTGCGTTGGCGCCTGCCGAGGCTGCCGATCTGTTGGATACGATGCGTCGTTCGGCTCTCTACCGTGCCGACCAGCGCAGTTATATGCTCTATCCCAATCGCCGCCGTCCCGCATTCCTCGATCGCAACAATCTGCCCACCGAGGCAGTGTCTTTGCCTGTCGTGGAGCGGCTGTTGAGCCAGCAGGCAACCGACATCTTGGTGCAGGATTGCGAGGGTGGGGTGCATTTCAACGCCTCGTTCAACAATGCCGATTTCCTTTCCCGTGCGTTGGATAAGCATGCGGACATCACGGTCGCCGAGCGCCACGAGTTGCTCGCTGTCTATGAGCAGATGTTCCACCACCACGCTTTCACGGGTCGTTCGGGGTCGTTCTATAAGTACGAGGGCTTGGGCTCTATCTATTGGCACATGGTCAGCAAGTTGCTTGTTGCGGTGGGCGAAACCATCGAGCAGGCGATAGACGACCACGCCGATGCAGCCGTTCTCGCTCGCCTGAAAGCCCACTATGCGGCTGTCCGTGAGGGTATCGGTGCGCACAAGACGCCTGTCGAGTATGGTTCGTTCCCCTTCGATGCCTATTCCCATACCCCGTGGTTATATGGGGACTCCGACGCAAACCGTGAGGTTTGTGGTGGGGAGACGAGGACTTGCGGAACGCAAAACTCGCAGGGCGAGTTTCATTCGTGTAGCCAAGTCCGAGGAGGCGTTCAGCAGCCGGGTATGACGGGGCAAGTCAAAGAGGACATCCTTTCCCGCTTCTTCGAGTTGGGCGTGCGTGTGGCAGACGGCGCGATTCGTATCGAGCCGGTTATGCTTGCTGCCGATATGTTCCACGAGGGTGCGCTGCATTTCACCTATTGTCAGACTCCGTTCACCTATCGTTTGGGCAGCGAGCCGAGCGTTGTGGTCGAATTTGCCGATGGCAAAACTGCCTCGTTCCGTGACGCTCTCGACGCTTCTGTTTCGCACCATATTTTTGCGCGTGACGGGCAAGTCAAACAAGTTACTGTAACCATCAAATTGTAATCTTATGAAAACTTCGAATTCCTATCTTTTCCTTGCAGCGGTTAGCGCCCTGCTTTTTGCGTCTTGCTCCGATAAGCAGGCAACGGTCTATCGCACGAGTGCTGCGGGCGAGAAATGTCAGCGTGTAGAGAACATTGTGTTCCAAAAGGGTACGATCGATAGTGCCTATACCGTGCATCTCGATGCGCCCCGCCAGCAGATCGATGGTTTCGGTGTGTCGCTCACCGAGTCGTCGGCTTTTGTCTTGGCGTGCCTGCCCGAAGAGCAGCGTACGGCTATTTTGCAAGAGTTCTTCGGCGAGCAGGGAGCCAATTTCTCGGTGGCACGCACCATGATTGGTGCCAGCGATTTCTCGGTGGAGGGGTTGTATTCGTTGGCGGAGGAGCCGGGCGACACCCTGCTTACTTCGTTCTCGATGGCGCACGATGCCGAAGGATTCCCGAAGCAACTCTATCCTTGCGTGCAAGATGAGCATTACGATCTCTATCATTTGATGCGGGATGTCGCTTGCATCAAGCGTACGCAGTCCGACCCCACCTATCGCCTCATGGCTTCTCCATGGACGGCTCCCGCATGGATGAAGGACAACGGTCTGTACTATCAGCGTGACGAGACCGCTCGTCGTGGCGGCAAACTCCTTCCGCAGTACTATTCCACCTTCGCCAAATACATAGTCAAGTACTTGCAGTTTTGGCAGAATGAGGGTATCCGGCTTTGGGCGGTTACGCCGGAGAACGAGCCGATGGGCAACGATGGCGGTTGGGAGAGCATGGAGATGTCCCCTGCCGAGCAGGCGCTCTTCATTGGTCGCTATCTCGGTCCCGAGTTGAAAGCCAACGGCTTCGACAGTGTCCGTATCTTTGGCTTCGACCAGAATATCTTCGAGATGGGGCCTTATACTGCAGCCATCTACGGCGATTCGCTTGCCAACGCCTATACTACGGGTATGGCAGTGCATTGGTATGGTAGTTCTATCTCGTGTTTCCCGGCGGTGTTGGATTCCATCCATGCGCTGTATCCCGATAAGTCCATTTTCCATACCGAGGGTTGTGTCGATAATCTCGGTTGCCCCGCTTGGCCGGGTGTGTCCGACCCGGTTGGTTTCACCGAGTCGGGTTGGTTTGGTAACGATGCGTTTTGGTGGACGCCTTCGGCGACCGATTGGGCGTATTCCACGCCGTTCTGGCCGGAGTTGCACCCTGCTTATGCCGCCACGCATCGCTATGCAAGTTATATTATTGATGGCCTGAATCATTGGATGACGGGTCTGTGCGATTGGAATATGGCGCTCGATTCGATCGGCGGTCCCACCCATGTGCAGAATCGTTGCGGTGCTCCGGTTATGATTGATTACCGGAACGATGTGGTCTATTATACGCCCTACTACTATGTCCTCAAGCAGTTCAGTCGCACCATGCGTCCGGGTGACACGGTTTTGGGCATGACTACCGATGCGGCGAACCCCAATTTGCACATCTGTGCCGTAGCTAAGCCGAACCGACAAACGGCCATCCAAATTCTCAATACCGCCGATGCGCCGCAAGAGGTGCGTTTGCAGGTGGGCGATCGTTATGCTGTTTTCACGATGCCCGCCAATGCGGTACAGACTATTCTCGTAACCCTCTAAAAACGAATCGTATGCGTACTTCCTCGAAATTATTCGCTGCTGCCGTTGCTCTGCTGCTGTTCTCGGCTTGTGCGCCGAAAGACCCCACCGAGCAGAAAATCGAACGCCTGCTGTCCGAGATGACTCTCGACGAGAAAATCGGTCAGATGACGCAGGTCTGTGGCGGTTGGATCTCCGACGACCTGGAGAATCAGGTGCGTGCGGGTGCAGGTGCCATGCTCAATAGTGTGGGCGAGGAGGCGAACCACTACCAGCGTATTGCCGTCGAAGAGACCCGCCTCGGTATTCCGATGGTCTTCGGGCGTGATATCATCCACGGCTACCATACTATCTATCCCATTCCGCTCGGTCAGGCGGCTACCTTCGACCCTGCTTTGGTCGAGCAGGCAGCCCGTCTTACCGCCAACGAGGCAACTCATGCGGGTCTTCGTTGGACTTTCTCGCCGATGGTGGATGTAGCGCGAGACCCTCGTTGGGGGCGTGTTGCAGAGGGCTATGGTGAGGACACCTACCTCACTTCCGTCATGGGTGCTGCCTGTGTGCGTGGCTACCAGGGGGCAGCCTACCATCCGGCTACGGGTCAGGGTACGATCAATATGGCGGCTTGCGTCAAACATTTAGCCGGCTATGCCGTTTCAGAGGGAGGCCGTGACTATAACACCACATGGATTCCGGAGGTGCAGCTTCGTGAGACCTACCTCCCGCCTTTCAAGGCGGCTATTGATGCGGGTTCGGCGACGATTATGTGTTCGTTCAACGACCTCAATGGCGTGCCGGCTTCGGCGAACCGCCACCTCAATGTAGATATTTTGCGGGGCGAGTGGGGCTATACGGGTATGCTCGTGTCCGATTGGGCATCCTCGGCAAATATGGTGGATCACGGCAATTGTGCCGATTTGCGTGAGGCGACGCTGCTGAGCGTTCAGGCGCAGATGGATATGGATATGGAGGGGCACGGCTATCCGTGGTATCTGAAAGAATTGGTCGAGAGCGGCAAGGTCAGCGAGAAGCAGTTGGACGCTTGCGTGCGAGATATTTTGCGCCTGAAATTCCGTTTGGGGCTGTTTGAGAACCCTTACTGCACGATTGATTCCACGCAGTTCTTTACGGCTGAGGCTTTAGAGGCTGCCCAGTGTGCCGCCGAGGAGTCCGCCGTCCTGCTCAAGAACAACGGCATTCTTCCCTTGGTCCCCCGCTCTGATGGGGGCAGAGTCACGGTTTTGGTCTGCGGTCCTCTTTGCGACTCGCAGCACGACCAGAACGGTACATGGTGTTTCGATAAGGTCGATTCCATGACCATCACCCCGCTCATGGCGTTCCGCCGCTTGGCTCGTGAGGGCAAGATTCGCCTCATCGAGCAGCAGGGCAAGCATTGGTCGCGCGAGGAAAGCGAGAGCAATATACGCCAACTCGCAGCCCAAGCCCGTCAGGCGGATGTAGTCCTCTATTTCGGTGGCGAGGAGAGTATCCTTTCGGGTGAGGCACGCTGCCGTGCGCATCTCGATTTGCCGGGCGACCAGTCCGCTCAACTCAAAGCGCTCAAGGCAACAGGCAAACCTCTTGTGTTGATAGTCATGGCGGGTCGTCCGCTCTGTATCGGTGCCGATATGGCTTTGGCGGATGCGGTGCTGTATGCGTTCCATGGCGGTACGATGCAGGGTCCTGCGTTGGCGAACCTGCTCACGGGCAAGGTTGCTCCGTCGGGTCGTTTGCCGATGACTTTCCCGCAGGCAGAGGGGCAAATTCCGATGTATTATAATAAGAAGAATACGGGTCGCCCGACGGACCACCCGATTTTGCTGAACGATATTCCGGTGGGCGCACCGCAGTTCTCGTTGGGTCAGTCGAGTTATTGGTTGGAGTATGGTGCCGAGCCGCTCTATCCGTTTGGCTATGGGCTTACCTATACCACCTTCGACTATAGTCCCGTTACGCTTTCCGATACGGTGCTTGCTATGGGCAGCCGGGCGACGCTTACGGCGTCTTGCACCATCACCAATACGGGCAATAGGGAGGGCATCGCTGTCCCGCAGCTCTATATTCGCGACCTTGTCGGCAGCCTTACCCGCCCTGTGCGTGAGCTGAAAGGCTTTGAGCGTGTGGCTATTCCCGCAGGCGAGAGCCGCACGGTGCAGTTCACGCTCTCGGAGGCGGATCTTGCCTATTGGCATTTGGCGGACGGCGTTACTTTGGGTGCGGAAGGCGATTATGTCCGCTCCGCCGAAGCGGGCGATTTCCACCTTTGGATAGCCCCCCATTCCGCCGCCGGCACCCCAGTAAAATTTTGTTTACAATAAGCACCATTCCTGCATCAAATTATGATGGATTCCCGAACCACTCCCGAACCAACTCCGAAGAATTCCCTTACACACCCGAAAGAAATTGTAACAAAACCGCAGTAAAACTGCATAAAAATACTAACAAATAACAACTATACTATCATGAAAAAAGTATCTATTCAATTCTTTGCCATAGTCTGTATGTGGCTATGTGCATCTGTATCGGCTTTTGCAGCCGTTGATTGGTCGCAGTATGACTTCGTTGGCGATGGTGCCGGTGGAGGTGCATACTCCAACAAGTACAAAGTAGAGACCGTCGAAGGTCTTTCTGTTGTGAATATCCAAAAGCCCGATTTTGCTTCAGAGGCTGGTATCTACTTGAATTTCCCTGCGGCTATCACCTCATGCTCCGTGTCGAGTGATATTCAAGGCGCAGGCATTATTCTGCATCTCTCTGCCTTCACGGCACAAGAAACCGAGGTGACGGTTGTGTATGCCACCGGAACGGCCGTCTTCCATGTCTACTATGCCGATGGTGGTGCCGCCAAGAAGGACAATGTCGTTCTCAACGAGACCGCTACCGCCTCTTCCGGTACCGCTGCTAATGGTAACGACGGCAACGAGAACACTCGCTGGGAGTCTTCCCAATCGGATGACCAATGGTGGATGTGCGAGATGGCAGAGGAGAGCCAGTTCAATACCGTGCAAATCCTGTGGGAGGGCGCTTATGCCAAGAGCTTCCGCCTTGAGGTCAGCAACGATGGCACGAGTTGGACGACTATCCATACCACTCCCGAACAAACTCTGTCAAGTTTCCCCTATTTGCAGACTATCTCTGTAGGCGAGCAGAACGCTAAGTATTTGCGTTTCTATGGTGTAGAGCGTGGAACAGTTTATGGCTACTCGTTCTATGAGCTGCGTGCCTTCGAGAAGAAAGCACAGACGCTGACGACTATCACGCTTAAGTCGGCTTCCGATCTTGTAAAGGTGGGCGAGACGGTGGCTCTTACCGCCACTGCCAAAGACCAAGATGGCGAAGCGATGGATGTGACAATCAGCTATACTGTATCGCCTGCAGATGCCGGTACGGTTACAGACGGTGTCTTCACAGCTGCCAAGGTGGGTGCTGCAACCATTACGGCAACTTCGGGTAGCGTCAGCAGCGACCCCGTCAGCCTATTCTGCTACGAGGGCGAAAATGTAGCTCTCAGCACCAATATCGCGACCGACAACAAGGTGATAGCCCACTCCGAGATAGGAACCGGTACAGACCCATTCTATGCAGTTGACGGCAACGAGGGCAGCGTATGGCAAGGTTCTGCTACGAATGGTACAACGGATGATGAGGAGGCTCGTACCTACAACTCGTGGTTCACATTAGACCTGGGTGGCTTCTACAACATCAATCTTGTAACGATCCACTTCGAGGGCGCTTGCTCGCAAGAGTATCATATCGACTGCTCGGTGGACAACAGCAACTGGAATGTGGCATACAACTATGTTGGCAAAGCGGGCGTTAATGGGCATACTGACCTGATCTATGGCGACAACCTTAAGAATGCTTCGGCAGTGCGCTACGTGCGCTTCTATAGCACGAAGGCAGCTACATCGTATGGTATGAAGGTATTTGAGATGAAAGTATTCGGTACGGCTGCGGCTGCTCCGGATGATGATGAGGCTCCGGTAATGGGTACGGCGACATTGGTATCGAATACCTATAAGGAAGCTATCATCGCTGTTGCGGCAACCGATAACATCGGTATTGCCTCTTATCGCGTGGTGGATGCGGCAAACAGCTTCGATGCTAAGTTCACCGCTACGGATGGTAACATCACGGTTACGGGATTGACCGCTGCAACTACCTACAACTTCACGATTACGGCCGTTGATTTGGCGGGGAATGAATCGAGTAACTCCGCTTCGGTTCAGGTTGTGACACCGGCTCACCAAATAGTTCCTTCGGGACTGCCAGGGGAACCGACCTATTCTGCCGACTTAGTGAAGGCTATTTATTCGGCTACCTACGAGGCTGATTGCAACTTCGGCGACTGGGGCAGCGGTACTACCTATACCCAAGACACCTACGGTAAGAAATTCGTTACGACAGATCTCGGCTACTTCGGTTTGGTTGACTTTGCGCTGGACTGCAGCACGATGGAAGCACTGCATGTAGATGTATGGTGCGAGGAGGATATGAGCCTGCGTTTCGTGCCTATTTATGGCGGAGCAGAAATCGGCGTAACCGAATCGGTTGTGGGCGAACAATGGAATAGCTTTGATATTCCTCTTACCGATTTCGAAGGGGTTACGGATTGGTCGAATGTATACCAACTCAAGATAGACTATGCGAAGAACAAGACCTTCTGGCTCAACAACATCTATTTCTACAAGAAAGGTGGTGCAACAGGGGTTGAGAGCGTAGTTGGTTCGGGAGTGGTTCGGAAAACCATCGAAAACGGACAACTCGTAATCACCCGCGAAGGCGTTCGCTACAACGCTATGGGACAAGTAATTGAATAAACACGGCAATTACTATCTTGCGACCCTGCAAAAGGGGTCGCAAGATAGTAATTTTTCCCCAAACCGGGAGGTTTGTAATTTTTCCAATCGGGAATGATTTTTCCCAATTAAAAAGCTAAATGGAAGCTATAACTAAATGGGAAAGCACCGGCGGGTGCGACATAGCCAATCCAAAAACGATCAAAACAAACAAAAAGACAGGCGGCGTGCCTGCCAAAACTAATACATGAAAAGACAAATCCAAATACTATTTCTACTGCTGTGGCTGCCTATAGGGGTGGGCCACGCTGCTGTGACTTATAGTCATACCCAATTGACAAGCGGCGAAAAGTCGGTGTATCTCACCTGCAAGCGAGATGCAGACTGCAACTATGTGGTGCTGATTGAAGGAGAAAATTTGAAGGAACTGAGCGAGGGGGTATATCTATACTACAATGGTTCGGCACAATTGCAGCTCAAAACAAAAATGACGGTTGCAGCAGATGGGACTTCGATTACTTGTTCGTTTGCCTCGACCTCTACACCAAAATTTTATACACCCTTGTATGTGTTGATGCCCGGTGAGGTACGATTTGATGATGTGAACGGGCAGGAGATTGATTGGGGAGAGTGCGGGACAACGCCAACGCCTGACCCCGATCCCGAGCCGTCTGATTTTGACCCGAAGGCGAATCTGGCACTCAACAAAAATGCCTACGCAGGGCAATGGCCGGTTGGGAATGAACCCTCGAAAGCCGTTGACGGAGACTTGGGCAGCCGATTCGCATCGAGCGGAAGTGCTGAAAAGACCGACTACTCGGTGCAATGGTGGTATGTGGATTTAGGGGCGTTCTATGCACTGAACAAGATCGATATTTTCTTTGAGAATGCCTATTCGCAGAAGTTTGAACTGCAGGCGTGCAAGACGCTGCCAACGGACTCCACGGATGCCAAAGGGTGGTTTACGATTGCTTCGTTTGAGGGAATACCGAAATCAACGGCTGCTACTCCAACAGAAGATATGGTGAATAGTTTTGCGGTGGCGGACAACGCACGGTACGTGCGAATCAAGTCGTCGCTCAACTCGCTCAATAATAACTGGGGTATGTCGATGTGGGAGTTCCGTGTGTATGGTACGGGCTATGCCACGGAGGACAATACGAAACCCGTAGTGCAGGAGGCTCAGGTGACGGCTATCGACCAAGTGGCCGGTACGGTGACGGTTCGCCTGCAAGCCACCCAAACGACCACAAGCACCGAAGTGCGTCGATTCCGATTGGTGAATAACACAACAGGGGTGTGGCGAGATGTGACAACCGATGCCAACCATATTGCCGTGTTAGACAACCTGATACCCTGCGAGAATTATGGCGTATCGGTGTATGCCGTGAGCGACAACTATGTGCTGTCGGATGCCTATTCGCTTACCTTTACTGCACCGGCGGGCAATATGGCTTACGAGCGGACGGCTACGGCGGGATACAGCGAAAAAGACTTAACTCCGGAGAAAGCCGTTGACGGAAGTACGCAGACACGATGGAGTAGCTACGGGGCTGCTAAGGGAAATGCATGGTGGATGGTGGATCTGGTAGATGTGCGGGCGTTGGACTCGATACGCATAAATCTGGAAAACAACTGGATTGAGGCGCTGATTATAGAGGCTTCGCTTGACCAAAAATGTTGGGCACCGATTGTGGTGACTACCACCCCGCCGCAGAAAGGCGTCACCGTGTATGAAACAAAGGCGATTGGTCACTATCTGCGGGCAAGACCTCGTGAGAAATACGATGGTGACCGTCTGAACTGGTCAATATGGGAATTTGAAGTGTATGGCGCGTGCAGCTACGATGAAAAGCCGCGTATGCTGCTGGCATACACGGACACCGTGACGCAAACGACCGCTACGATACAAGTGAGCGCTACGGATGCGGTGACTTCGTTCTGCGACATGAAATATAACTACATCCTGACCGACCCGACGGGTGGCACGGTGAAACAGGAAAACGGCGTGGCAATCACGAACGGGTTGCTCCAACTGACGGAGCTGACGCCTGCCACGACCTACACGATAGAGATATGGGCCGTAGATCCGGACAATCATCTGTCGGAAAGCAGCGTTACGCTCTCGTTCACGACCTTAGGCGTAGCGGCCGACCTCTATTTGATTTCGACGGCAAACGGCTGGGAGATTCTTCCTGAGTATCGGTTCTCGGCGACCCAAGTGGAGGGTATCTACTCGCTGCGCACAAAAGTGCCTGCGGGCGGGATGACCTATAAGCTATCGACAGGCGACAAGACGGGACAGACCGCTGAGGACCATCAAATCTATGTGCCGAGTGACACGGTGGTGACTTTCTACGCCAAAGATTACAATATCTTTGCCTCCACCATCGACAGCATCTATGTGTTGGGCAATGCGCTCGGCTGCGCCAATGCAGACCCGACGACCTGGCGCACCGCAAAGGCACACTACTGCCACCGCAAAGACGACGGCGCATACTGGAACGGCACGATAGACCAAGCGGGACAGTATCAGATTATCAAGATAGCGCACAAAAATGGTTCGGAATTTGTCTACAAGGTCGATTTTGCCACCGACCTGCAAGCGATTACGGGACTGGATGCTGACGCTACGCAGGGCGCTTTTGTACTCGACCTGCCCACGCTGTCGTGGAAATGGGAACCCTCCGAGCTGGGGCAATGCACCTACTACGGCTATGCGGGCGACGGACAGACCGGCAACGGAGCGAGCGGATTGTTCAAGACCGGCTATTTGGTGACATTCTACTTGAACGCACGGCAAGATACAATTTTTGTGACCACAGAGTTTCTCGATACGGATGTAGAGGCAACAAGTGCGCTGGTGCAGAACTACCCGCAACGAAATGAAACATTGGAAATCAATGAGTTCCAATTGAATCGGGATGGAAATACACAAGTGTTCCGAGGCAGCGTGCCGGTGGCAGGAATAGCAAACCGCGCAGACGGAATCATTCGATTCGGTATCAAATTTGCATATCCGGGAGGGCTGCGTGTGACAACACCGGAGTTCTACTACCTCGACGGGTCGGGCTGCGCCGAGCGGGATTTTGTGATCTATCACCACGGACAGACCCCTGACGATGCGGAAGCCGAAGCGGTGGAGTCCTTCAAGGGCGGGCGTATTTTGCAACCGATACAATACAAGCGCAAGTTCCGCCCCGGAATATGGGAAACGCTCTGCTTGCCGTTTGATGTGAAACAAGTGTCGGTGTATGACGCTGACGACGACACGGACTACACGCTCTATGCGCAGTATACCGACAACGGCACGACCGTGGCGGGCGAGTACTGGCTGCGGGTGTTCACCGAACAAGTGGTGACACAGCCGGATTTTAAGCCCAACTGGCACGACATAGCCGCCACACAGAAGACCGAGGCACTGCCGAAACGAGGCGTAGCGTATATCATGCGTGTGCCTGCAGGCGACTACTACACGGACAAGTACATCGTATTCAGCGGCGACAGCTATCAGAAGATAGACTCGACCTACAGCACGACCATACCCCTGCCGAGCGAGGAGAACTATTTCTCCTATTCGGGCAACAACACGATGCGACAGTGGTCGCTCTCGAAAGCGTATGTGCTGGACAATGTGGGCGAGTACTTCGAATCGGATGCGCAGGTGACGCTGTGGCCGTTTGAGTGCGCTGTCAATGCCGAGCTGCAGACGACGCTCCGCATGCCGCGTTTGGCGATGAACCACCGAGAGAACACACCCACCGAGCTGCCGACGACGGAGGTGGCTGCGGGAGCGGTTTATACCATTGAGGGCTATCTCGTGGGGCGCTTTGCGGATATGGACGAGGCGGAACAGCTGCTCGGACGGCTGAACGCAGGTGCGTACATCGTGCGTAGCGGGGCTGAGGCTACGAAACTGATAATCACAAAATAAGGAGGGCAGAGAGATGAGAAAGAAAGGAATACTTTTGGTGATTGTCACCCTACTGAACTTGTCCGCTTGGGCAACCTACGGCTACACGATGGGCACTGAGCCGGAAAACACCGCACTGACCGCTCCGTTTGCTACGGCGCCGGCGTATGTGACCCCCGTCAGCGGCGACCTGCAACCATTCAGCGGGCAGCCCGCCATGTCGCCACGACGCTCCGCTCCGCCCTCCACCGGCGGCGAGGATCCGGTAAACCCCGATATACGCATGCCGATAGGCGATGTGGATTGGGTGTGCGCTCTGCTGCCGTTGGGCTATTTGGCCGTAGCGGGATGGCGACGCTATCATAGAAAATCGGTGTGCGACCGATAAACGCACATATTGTACAATAACTAACACTACACAATCATGAAAAAAGCTTTTACTATTGTGGCCGCTCTGCTCTGTATGACTGCAGCGGCTTGGGCAGACGGAACGGAGCTATTCGACGCATCGAAGGCATCGATTAACTCATTCTACTTCGCTCCTAACTGGGTGGAAGACGGAACAAGCACCGCCACCTACGATCCCACGACAGGAACGATATCGGTAGATATCAAGAGTAATTTGTTGGGGCAATGGCAGGGACAAGTGAAACTGAACCACAATGTGGCGTTTGATGATACAAAGGCCTACACCGTTTCGATGAAATTCCACTCCAACAAGGTGCTGGGCGGAGTTACGCTCAAGATGGATGACACGACACAGGTGGTATACGCCAACCAAAGCATCTCGCTGCCTGAAAATGCGGACTATGTCTATACCTCGGAGCAAAGCAATGGCGTGGCAGGGAACAACAAAGTCCTCGTTTTGGACTTTGGCTATGCGACTGCCGGCACACAAATCACCATCTCGGAAATCTCTATCAAAGAGGTGGGCGATGCCGTTGCGCCCGACCCTGTGACGCACCCGGCTCCTGCCACCGCTCCGACACGCGACGCTGCGGAGGTGTTCTCTATCTATTCGGACGCCTACACTGCCGGCACGGCTATGGCTATCGGCGGCTGGGGGCAGACGACTGCCGTCACGGAAGTGAGCCTGTCCGCTACCGACAAGGCCTACTACTGCACCACGAGCAACTACTTAGGTTGGGAGCTGAATAACAATCAGGCTATTACGGCACTGGCTGACTATCCGATGTTGCATATCGATGTATATGTGGCTGAGGCGGGGTCGATACAGTTCTCGCCGATTTGGGGCAAAGAGGCACTGCATACCTACACGCTCGCAGCTGGATGGAATGCCTTGGAAATAGACCTTGCGGCTGATTTTGCGGGTATCAACTTGGCAGGTATATTCCAACTGAAATGGGCCTCGATGCCGGCTACTTGCTACATCGACAATGTCTATTTCTACAAGAACGGTGGTGCGACTGCTATCGAGAACGCTTCGGCAACGGTTCGGGCAGAGAAGGTGCTGCGCGACGGACAGGTGATGATCCTGCGCAACGGAACACTCTACACCGCACAAGGACAACAGGTGGAGAAATAAACGAACCAAAGACAACAAAAATAGGCTGCCCGATTGGGGCAGCCTATTTTTTTGTGTATCTATATGCTTGTGAATAGATTTGCTTGTACCTATGTGCCTGAGATGGACGGCGGCGGTTTACATCTCCCACTGCTCTAAGGTGGTCAGCAGTTGGTCGAATGTATGTGCCTTGGCCTGCGAACGAACGGATTCGATTTGGGTATGCACCGCTTGGTCGTAGCACTCGGCCTCAACATCACGAATCACGCCCAGCGCTATCGGCAGCTCGCTCTCCATGGTGGCGTTGGCTACCTCCATATACCGCTCCTGACCCATCAGCGCCAACATACGGTGCAGCGTGGGGTCGGTCTCGTGCGCATCGTGGGTCAGCACACGCGGGTCGTCTGCCGGCACGACAATGAGCTTGGGCATCAGCCCCTGCGAGTAGTCCAGCGCCAAGCCGTTCTCCTGCTCACGGCCGAATAGCATCTTCTCGCCGTGGTGCAACACGATAGAACGCTCGGCGCGGGTCTCACGGTCGGCTATCCACGAGTGGGTGCCGTTGTTGAAAATGACGCAGTTGACCAGGCACTCGATGACGCTTGCGCCCTTGTGCTGCTGTGCCTTGACCATGGTATCGACCGTGGTGGGCATATCCACATCCAGCGTGCGGGCAAAGAAAGTGCCCCGTGCGCCCATGACCAGCTCTGCCGGCACAAACGGACGCTCCACCGTGCCGAATGGGCTCGATTTGGACACAAAACCGCGCGGCGAGGTGGGGGAGTACTGCCCTTTGGTCAGGCCGTAGATACGGTTGTTGAACAGACAGATATTGAGATCGACATTGCGGCGTATCTCGTGGATGAAATGGTTGCCGCCGATGGCCAAACAGTCGCCATCGCCCGACATCTGCCATACGGTCAGCTCCGGATGTGCCGTCTTGACACCGCTTGCTACCGCACCGCCACGGCCGTGGATGGTGTTAAATCCGTAGGTATTGAGATAGTGCGGCATACGGCTGGAGCAGCCGATACCCGAAATGACGGCCACCTCGTGGCGGGGGATACCGATTTGCGCCATCGCCTTTTGCAATGCGGCGCAGATAGCGTGGTCGCCACAGCCCGGACAGAAACGCACATATTGGTCCGATTTGAATTCACTTGCTTCCATTGCTTCGAAGTATGAAGAATTATGAATTTTGAATTGCCTTGACGATGCGCTCGACAGCAAAGGGCTGCCCCATCATCTCGTTGTACTGCTCAATTTTTACGCCCGGAATGTGAGCACGCAGCAGCCCGGCAAACTGCCCGCTGTTGAGTTCGCATACCACGATTCGGCGGTAACGGCTCAGCACCTCGGCGGTGTTCTTGGGCAGCGGGTTGATATAGTGGAACTGTGCCAAAGCGCAGTGCAATTCGCGCGCCGCTGCACGCAGATGCCCTTCCGTGCTGCCCCAACCCACGAGCAGCGTGTCGCTATCGGCATTGCCCCATACCTGCAAGTCGGGGATTCGGTCTGCCACTTGCGCCACTTTGTGTTGGCGTGCCTCAATCATGGCTTGGTGGTTCTCCGGATTGGTAGAAATGGTACCCCGCTCTTGGTCACGCTCCAGACCCATGTTGCGGTGCTCGTAGCCCTCCATGCCGGGGAATGCCCAGTAGCGTACGCCACGCGCGTCACGCTGGGCGGGGTTGTAGTGCCCACGCAGCTCTTCCGGAACGGTTTGCGGGTGGATGGCGGGCAGCTCGGCGATGCTCGGCAAACGCCATAGCGAGGAGCCGTTCGCCAGATAGGTATCGGTCAGCAGGATGACGGGCGTCATGTTCTCCAACGCGATTCGGCACGCCTCGTAGGCGTAGTCGAAACAGTTGGCGGAAGTGGAGGCGGCAATCACCACGGCCGGACACTCGCCGTTGCGTCCATAGACGGCCTGCAGCAGGTCGGTTTGCTCGGTCTTGGTGGGCAGTCCTGTGCTGGGGCCTCCTCGTTGCACATCAATCACCACCAACGGCAGCTCTGCCATAACGGCAAGCCCGATGGCCTCCGATTTAAGCGACAAACCGGGGCCGGAGGTAGAGGTGCAGGCGAGGTCGCCCGCAAATGCCGCCCCGATAGCGGTGCATACGCCGGCTATCTCGTCTTCGGCTTGCACCACGACCACGCCCATATCTTTGCGGGCGGACAGTTCGTGCATGATGTCGGTGGCGGGAGTGATGGGATACGAGCCGAGGAACAGCTGCTTGCCTGCTTTCTCGGCGGCGGCAATGAGTCCCCATGCCGTGGCTTTGTTGCCCGCAATGGAGGTGTATTTGCCGTGCGGCAGCTCGTCGGTGTCGGTGGTGTCAACATGAATCTGCGCCACCGATAGCGCAAGGTTCTGCCCGTAGTTGTAGCCGTCCACCAGCACCTTGGTGTTGGGGGCAATCAGGGCAGGCTTTTTCTTAAATTTCTGTTCGAGGAAATGGATCGCTTTGTCGATGGGGCGGTCAAATAGCCAGCACACCACGCCAAAGGCAAACATATTGCGCGATTTGAGAATCGACTTTTGGTCAAGCCCGGAGTCGCTGAGCGATTCCTTGGTCAGCTGCGTCAGCGCAACGGGTACGATTTGCACCGTGTCGGGAATGCCTAATTCGGTGAAGGGGTTGTCCGTCTTGTAGAGCGCTTTTTCGAGGTCTTTGGCGGTGAACGAATCGGTATCAACAATAACCACGGCGTTCCGACCATAGAGGGCGTCCGATTCGTTGTAGCGGGCGTCGGGGTGGCTGAATTTGGAGCCGAGCGTGCAGACCTTGAGCGCAGCTGCGTTCATGGCTACCAGCACATCGGCTTTGTCGCCTGGAGTGAAAACTCCGTGTCCTACATTCACTTGAAAACCCGATACGCCACCGAGAGTGCCTTGCGGGGCGCGTATCTCCGCCGGAAAATCGGGGAGGGTAGAAATCTCATTGCCGAGGATGGCGCTAAGCGAGGAGAACATATTCCCCGTCAGCTGCATGCCATCGCCGGAGTCGCCGCAGAAGCGTACAACGACATTTTGCTTTTCCATACGATATTGTTCTGTGTTTTTACGGCTTGTTTAGGGAACAAAAAGTTATGATTCCCAATCCGCTGCAAAGGTACAATTTATTTTCTACTTTGCCAAACGAAATGCAGAAACTTTGTGCATAGTGGCGTGCTTATCGTTCGCTGTGGCTCTCGAAAAGGCAACTTCCCTTTTTTCAGACCTTCCAAACTATGTCCCCGCCCGCAAACCGTCTTTTATGCGATAATCTCCAGCACTACGCCTTCCGGTCCTCGTACGCAGCTCTCGTAGTATCCGTCGCCTGTCACGCGTGGTCCGCTCTCGGTCTTGTATCCGTCCGCATTCAGTCGTGCTGTCAGTTGGTCGACGGCCTCTCGGCTTCCTACGCAGAACGACAGATGAATAAAGCCCGTGCGGTACATATTTTCGTTGTCGCCGTTCACTTCGGGGCGCACCATCAGCTCTAATCTTGTCGGCCCGTCTGGGAAGCTCAGAATGTAGGTTCTCAGGTCGGTGCGTGGGTTGTGATACAAGTTGTTGGGGATGGCGTCAAAGTACTTCACGAAAAAATCTTTCATCCCTTCCAAATCTCTACAGTTCAGAGCAATATGTTCTATTTTTACCATGGTATATGTTTGTATATGTTTGTATGTTCGTTTTTATCTCGGTCGGCGAAATTCCGCCAATGTGACCGCTGTGGCTATCGACACATTCAGGCTCTCCGAGGTCGGCACGCCCGCAGGGTAGGACGGAATCAACAGCGGGTGCGTGATGTACGCCCGCACGGCTGCCGAGATGCCGTTCCCCTCGTTGCCCATGATGATGATGCCTCGTGTGCGGTCGGCTATGGCTCCCTCCTCGTATAGGTTGCGCCCGTCGAGCAGTGTGCCATAGATAGGCAGCCCTGCCACTTTCGCCTTGTTGAGGTATGCTTCCAAATCCGTATAGACCACTTCCACGCGTGCCAATGCCCCCATGGTTGCCTGCACCACTTTCGGCGCATAGCAGTCCGCCGTGTCCGCCGAGCATACCACTTGCCGCACCCCGAACCAATCGCAGGTGCGCAGTATCGTGCCAAGGTTGCCGGGGTCTTGTATTCCGTCGAGACACACCACCAACTGTTCCGTAGCTGCCGACACGACATCGCCCGTAGCAGGTTTTCGGAATACCCCTATCACACCTTGCGGGGTGCGTAGGGAAGAAATTTGTTCTATCTCGGTCTGCGTAGCGTTCTGTTCGTCAATCAGATAGACCAGCTCAAAGCGTTTCGCTAATTCTTCCACGCACTTGTGTCCTTCTGCCACGAACAGCCCTTCTTCGTCACGGAATTTCTTCTGTTGCAGGCTGCGCAGCCGTTTCACGAGTGCTTTCGATATATGTTCAATCGGGTTTGTTGGAACCATTGTTTCTAATTATGAATTAAGAATTACGAATTATGAATTATGAATTGCTTCTAATAGTTGATATTTATGTACTTATGAATAGTTCTTTGATTTTTCGATTTGAAATGAATATTTTCTTCTATTTTTCGCGAGCATAGCGAGCAGGAGATCTCATGTTCCGCAAGGTGACCAAAAAAAGGAAGAATAACTATTCATTCATAATTCGTAATTCGTAATTCTCCTTCCCCTTTTTGGCTGACCGTCAGTCCCGAACCAACCCCGAACCAAAGCGGCAAATTTCGTTCCACATGCCCTGCGGGGAAGTCAAAAAGCACCGGAAAATCGTATGCTGCCACGGCTTGTGCAATCGTTTCTTGTAGGGTGCAGCCCATCGAGGGGTCATCTTCGCAGTCCGAGAACTGCCCCACCACCAGTCCGGCTATGCGCTCGAATACGCCTGATAGCCGCAGGTTTTGTATCATGCGGTCGATGTGGTAGTGCCGTTCCGCAATATCTTCTATGAATAGGATGCACCGTTCGCCCCGAGCCTCTGCCTTGTCCAATACGCTGTTCAGGCTGTAGGGAGTCCCCTGTAGCCCGTATAGCACGCTCAGGTTTCCGCCTATGATACATCCTTGTGCTTCTCCTGCTCGGTTGAGCGGATGGGCAGGCAGCGTGTAGTCCAATGCTTCCCCTGCCAGCGCCCGCCGAAAGAGTTGTAGTGCCTCCGCATCATCGGGTAGGGTGGCAATGTGTTTGCACATCAGTCCGTGCAGGGACGCTTGTCCCGAAAGTGCCGCCAACTGATGCAGACAAGT
>CAVKVE010000023.1:0-14420 GCA_963659655.1 Bacteroidaceae bacterium
TTGTATGATATTACCTTGTTCTATTTTTGCAATTTGTGTTGGCGTGGCGTGCTGTTTGTGCTATAGTCGTTTCGCCACAATGATACTTACCGCTATGCTCGGAATGCAACATGCCATAACGACGGCAAAGAAACCTACATAGCCGATAGCCTCCTCAATATACCCAGCCACCATACCCGGCAGAAGCAAGCCGAGAAACATAAAAGCTGTGCAGAATGAGAAGTGCGCCGTCTTGTGTTCGCCTTCGGCGAAGTGCATCATATAGAGCATGCAGGCGGTATAGCCCAAACCGTAGCCCAACTGCTCCAACCCTATACACGCTGAGATTATCCAAAACGAACTCGGCTGACAGAGAGCGAGGTAGAGGTAGACTATGCTAGGCAGCGTAAGGCACAACGCCATCGGCAACATGACTTTTTTCAGTCTGTAGCGGCTTGCCCAAACGCCTCCCACGATACCCCCCAAGAGCATCAGCACCAAGCCGATGAAATAGATATGTCCTATAGTGTTTACGCTCATTCCCAATCCGCCTGTTTCCTGTTCAGCGAGAAAAAACGGGTTGTTCATCTTTAGCAACAGTGCTTCAGGCAAACGATAGAGCAGCATAAAGCAAAGTGCCAAACCGATACCTGGCTTACGGAAGAACTCTACAAAAGTAATGCCTACCTCGTGTAGCGAATGTGCGATGGTGGACATCTGTACTTCTGTATTGGTAGAGAGTGCGGTGCTATTCTCCTCTTGCGGAAGGAATAGGCTATGCCACAGTGCGATAAGGGCTATAAGAGCCCCACAACCCAACAATACATACATCCACGAGGATGGCACGGATGTTATCGTTTGCAGTTTGCCTACGAGCAGCAACAGCAGCGACTGACAAAAAATACCCGCCAAGCGGTAACAAGTAGAACGAATGCCCACAAAGGCGGCTTGGCTTTTCTCCGTGAGTGCCAGCATATATAGTCCGTCGGCGGCAATGTCGTGTGTGGCAGAGGCAAAGGCGGTAATGGTGAAAAATAGCAGCGCAAGCGTGAAATAGCCCTGTGGCGCTAACCATGCGAGAAGCAGGACAGAGAGGGCCATCAAGGTTTGCATTGTGAGTATCCACCACCGCTTGGTCTTAATGATATCCACAAAGGGGCTCCATAGCGGCTTGACTACCCATGGAAAAGCGATAAAGCTTGTGAAGAACGCCATCTTGCCATTGGGCATACCCAACTGGTTGAACAGCACAATACTGATGCTGGTCACGAGATAGTAAGGGACTCCTTCGGCAAAATACAGAGTAGGCACCCACGCCCAAGGCTTTTTGTTTTCCATGAATAGAGATAGGAGTGACGGGTCGATTATAAATTGCAGCCGGTAAAAAAACTAGCGGGTAGAACAAGGGTTCAACAAACGGCTGAGCGGTTAGAGCGATTTGATATACTTAGACGCCTCGATAGCCGCCTTGCAGCCCGATGCTGCCGCCACAACGGCTTGGCGATAGTGCGGGTCGGCGCAGTCGCCTGCAGCATAGACACCCGCAATGTTGGTGTGGGGAGAGTCGCCCTCTACACGGATGTAGCCTTCTGCATCCAAATCCAACTGACCGGCGAAAAGGTCGGTATTGGGCTTGTGACCAATAGCCAGAAAGAAACCTTCGATGTCAATATGATGGAGCTGCTCATCGGGTTCGCCCTTTCGGTAGATAAGGTCGGCTCCTTGCACTTTTGGTTCACCGGTAAGGCGAAGCGTGTTATGCTCGAATAGAACTTCTATTTTCGGATTGTCGAACACACGCTGTTGCATAATTTCGGAAGCACGAAGGAAAGGCTTGCGCACAATCATATATACCTTTTTGCACAGGCCTGCCAAATAGATAGCTTCCTCGCAGGCCGTATCACCACCGCCCACTACAGCTACAACCTTGTTACGGAAGAAAAAACCATCGCAAGTGGCGCAGGCAGAAACACCGCGTCCCTTGTATTCTTCTTCGGACTGAATGCCTAAGAACTTGGCTTTGGCTCCGGTAGCAATAATAACCGTATCGGCTTCCAGTTCTTGCTCATCATCGATTGTGATTCGTTTGGGCGTGGAAATAAGATCTACCTTGGTTACGGAACCGGTAAGGAACCGGGTGCCAAAGCGCTCGGCTTGACGGCGAAGGTCGTCCATCATCTGGTATGGCTCTACACCATCGGGATAGCCCGGAAAGTTCTCCACCTTGGTGGTTATCATAAGTTGTCCGCCGACTTGCGGGCCTTCGACCACAACGGGTTTGAGATTAGCACGGGAAGCATAGATGGCAGCAGTATAGCCGGCAGGGCCGGAACCGATAATTAAGCAGTTCATTGTAGGTAGATGTATTGGATATTGTTTGTGTTTGTTGGGTTATTCGATGGAAATGATTGGGAAACTCTGCGGAAATTGTCGGAAAAACTAACGCAAATCGTTGAGAAATGCATCGGGGTAGGAAAGGGTAAAAGCAGGAGTTGCTTCGGTGTAGGTAGGGGATTTGAGGGTCAGAAGCGTGGTGCGTTTGCCCTCTTTGACCTCAACCGAAATAGGAATGTATTGCTGTGAGAGTGTGGTAGAACTTTGTTGTGAGAGATTGGAGGAATTTTGTTGCGAGAGAGTGTTCTTTTTTTTGAGGCGGAGCGTGAAGCGCTGGATACCAATGGTTTGGTCGGTTGGGGTTAGCGTGACAATGACTTGCTCCCCATCTTTGCTCGGACGCTCGCTGACAGAACAGACCTTGACCAATGCCTGCGCAAAGAGAAATGGGTTGGCTTCTAACAATTCTTCTTCGGTAGGGTAGGAGAGAGTAAGCTCATCGGTAGACTCATCGTAAATATAGAGCGTTTTGCCATCGTAAGCTGCCTCCGTGGTAAATAAGGAAAGACGGAAAAGCCGTCCGTGCATGGTGATAGTACCCGGATAGTTCATCGGCTGCGCCACCTCTTCAGTTACTCGGATGACAAAATCCGATTGGAGGGTGCGCTGCTCGATCGTGGAGAGAAACGAGTTCAGTGCCTCGCCCGCAAAGCCGTTAAATGGCAAAAAGGCGAGCAAAAAGACTCCTATTATATATTTGCGACTTTTCATAATTTTATGCTTGCCCTAATTCATGCAATAATTGTTCCAATGCATCCAAATCGGTGATGAGTACATCACGCCCCTTGGGGCCTTTGTTGGGACCGACAATGCCCGCTGCCTCCAACTGGTCGGAGAGTTTGCCCGCACGGTTGTAGCCTATCTCGAAGGCTCGTTGCAGGCGTGAGGTAGATCCCTCCTGCTTGGTGACGACATAGCGTGCTACATCGGCGAACATCGGGTCGAGCCGCTTCATATCTACGCTGCCCGGTGCGAGTGCCTCACCCTCTTGCCCTTCCGGAACATACTCCGGCAACTGGTAGGGCTCGGTGTAGCGCTGCTGGTGGCTGATATGGTCGACAATCTTATCCACCTCAGGGGTATCGACAAAAGCGCATTGGATACGCGTGATGTTGCCGTTGCCGGAATACAGCATATCGCCGCGACCGATCAATTGGTCAGCTCCCTTGGTATCCAAAATGGTGCGGGAATCGATGACCGACTTGGTTCGCAGGGCAATGCTGGTAGGGATGTTCGCCTTGATGACACCGGTGACGATATTGACAGAAGGACGCTGCGTGGCAAGAATCATGTGCATGCCTACGGCACGGGCTTTCTGCGTGATACGCGCAATAGGGGTTTCTACCTGTTTGCCTGCCTGCATGATGAAATCGCCGTACTCGTCGATGATAATAACAATATAAGGAAGATAGCGATGGTGCAAGGAATCAGCCACAAGTTTATTCGGGTTCAGTCGGCGACGGACAAATTTGTCGTTGTAATCCTCTAAATTGCGCACTCCGGCATCCATAAGAAGCTTGTAACGGTTCTCCATCTCGATGACAAGAGAATTGAGCGTATTGACCACCTTATCGCAATCGGTGATGACAATATCGTTCTCATCCACATCGGGCATAGCCGCGAGATAGTGACGCAACAAAGGTTTATAGGGCGCAAACTCGACCATTTTGGGGTCGACCATAACGAATTTCAATTCAGCGGGGTGTTTCTTGTAAAGCAGCGAGGTAATGATGGCGTTGATGGCTACTGACTTACCCTGCCCCGTTGCACCGGCCACCAACAAGTGGGGCGTTTTGGCAAGATCGAACATGAATACCTCATTGGTAATGGTGCGTCCGATAGCAACCGGAAGGTGCATTTTCTGTTCTTCTTGGAAGCGCTTGGAGGCGATAACGGAATGCATCGACACGATTTGAGCGTTCTCGTTCGGAACCTCAATGCCAATAGTGCCTTTACCCGGCATAGGAGCTATGATACGAATGCCCTTTGCTGCAAGGGACATCATGATGTCGTTCTCAAGGTTCTGAATCTTGGCAATACGAATACCTGCCTTGGGTACGATTTCGTAGAGCGTGACGGTGGGACCTACGGTGGCCTTGATGGACTCTATCTCGATGCCGTAGGTACTCAGCGTGGTCTTGATACGGAGTGCATTGGCTTGTTGCTCCTCGTGGTTGATGATAGGGGTGGTCTCGTTATCGTAGACCTTCAGGAGATCTAAGGACGGGAACTTGTAGTACTCAAGGTCTTTGCGGGGGTCGTAAGGGCCGAGCTCCTGCAGAATACGCTCCGGGTCATCAAGCGCCAAGTCGACTGCTTTGGTTTGCTCTATTTGCAGATTGACATTTCCTTCCGTGTTGGTAGGGTCTACCTTCGGGAGTGGTTCGGGATTTTGCGTATCTGCTGGCTCCGGATCTTGAGGAGATTCGGGCGTGTCACCTGTCGGATTTTCTATCCGAAAGAAGTCCTCCGGAGATGCCGGAGTGTCCGGAGTATCGGAATCGTCCGGAGTGGCGGAGATGTCCGGTGTGTCTGTGAGATCGATGGTGGTGGCGGAATCGTCCACTTCTGTATTATTCTCTTTTTCCGGGACATCGGGGACAATCTGTGCCGAGTCGTCATCAGAAGCAGTGTCGCCATCAATGGTAATTGGCGTATTAGGAACTACTTCATCTGCGTGTGCATCAGACTTGGAAATACGCTGACCGAGCACGACCAATTTGCCGTAGCCATTCTGCACACGAGGAATAAAATCGTGTACGGTAATGACCAAATAGATGATGAGAACAACTGCTAAGAGAAGAATGACACCAATGGGATGTATGTACGAATTGAGCAATGCGGCAATCCACTCGCCATACATACCGCCCCAACGGAAGGTGCCTGCCTCACAAAGCATTTGTGTGAAACCGAGCAAAAGAGGAGTCCATAGCAACCAAAACAGGGCATAGAAACTTATGCGAATGGGAGAAACGATACGCTTGTCGCTTGGCCACAAGGCGATGGCGTAGCATATCAACAAGATGGACCAAAGGATAGCCACACAGCCAAATGCTCCATCGATAAGAAAATTGGCTATGGCTGCCCCCATAATACCCAACGGATTGTGCGCTTCTAGACGATGCTCGTGGCGCTCGGAACGAGACATGGCAAGCAGAGATTGGTCGGCTGTACCCGTAAAGTAATAACTAATGTAGGCTACGGCTATGAATAGGGCTATCGCAAACAAAATAATGCTGCAAATATAACGGGTACGCTTATCGGTGAAGAAAGCACGAAAGCGAGTACCGAACGACGCTTTTTCAACTTGAATGGAGGTAACCTCCGGGCGTGGCGTTGCAGTGTGAGTCGTATGAGATGTACGTTTAGGCATAAAAATTCGGAAATAAGTGCGCAAAGGTACTGATTTTTCTCGAAAAACACAAATAAGCCGTGTAAATCGGTTGAAAAAAGGAAAAAGACAAGAATAGTGAGGCTTTAGAGCATGGCAAATGAAAACTTTTTTGCGAAATTGTAAAGTCTATTTGTCAGTTTGAAAAAAAACATGTATCTTTGCAAGCTTTTTTGAGAGTATCCTATATAAGTAGGTATGGCAGAGCAAATACGGCATGAGGGAATAGTCCTTTCGACTAAGGGCGATATGGCGCAGGTGCAGATAGTGCAATCGAGCGCCTGTTCGGCGTGTGTGGCACGCAAGACCTGCCTATCTGCCGAGCAGCAGGAGAAGCGTATGGACGCACTGATGCTCGAGCCGCTGCAAGTGGGCGATCGTGTGGAGGTGTTGCTGACGGAGCGCTTGGGCTGGAAGGCTGTCCTGCTGGCATATATTATGCCTTTTGTGGTAATGCTATTGGCGATAGCCCTGCTTGGCTTATGGTCGAGCAATGAGGTGCTGGTAGGTACATTGTCGTTGGTGGCAGTAGCCATATACTATATTATTTTGTCGTTCTTTCGTAATAGATTGCAAAAGCAATTTTCGTTTACAGCACAGAAAATAGAGAAATAAGATATTGATATGAAAAATGTGATTGTTAATAGATTTGTCTGCATGTGTAGTTTCTCATTGGGGCTTCTATTTGCGAGTTGTTCGGCTAATGATTTAACTCTGTTTGGGGAACAAAATGAGGATGCAGGGCACATTGTTGTTTCAAACCTTAATCCGTTTGAACAAGAATTAGTTGAGTTGGAAAGACACATCTTTGTTGATATACAATTGGATGCAAATGTTCCTGTTCCGGAATGTGTATATGAAAATTTCCGCAAAACATTTCTTGTGAATGAGAACTCCCAATTGGCTCATACGGACACAATCTATAATAGTGATTTTCTACCCGCCTATTTGAAATCGTTAGTGTTGTCTGGGGAAGGGGCAGAGTTGTTGTCTATGGATGGTTTTGATTCGTTGTTAATACCATTTCCATCAATAGCGTTCTATTTAATGTATGATACAAATGGAGGGGTATGTGTCTCAATGGTGGATGGGGTGAATGTGCAATTTGTACATTATTCATGTCCGGCTATGGTCTCGAAGCAGTTATTTGTGGATTATGAGCGAAATATAGAACAAATATATGAAGAAAAAGTGCTCAGTGTAGATCCATATTCCGTCAATACAGCTTCTTTTGGTGAGTTTGATAGTATAATCAATAAAAAGTGGCATGAACTTGCAAAACAAGAAAAAACAGTAGTGCCAGATGATTTTTATAAACTGAAAATACACAAAGATGTGTATCCGCATTCTCATGAACTGGTTGATACTGTATATTGTGAGCCAATAATACCATCTAAAATTCGTTGGGCGCAAAAAGAATTATTGCCTAATGTCACAGATTCGGTAGCTGGTAGTATTGCTATTTCCATCGTGAAGTTGCTTTATATGATGGATTATAATGGGACTATAAATGGTGTGAGCTTTGATGTCTTTTTCTTTGAACGAGGATTACTTACTCGGAATTTGAATAGGTGTGCAGCCTATTTCTATGATAATATTGTAAACGCAACAGACAAAACTCATACTGGATTAGAATTGCTGCAAAATTGTGGATATAGTTATTCGCTAACGGATAAGTATCCGTATGAATATGTGGAGCTATTGAATAAGAAAAAGGTTTTAATAGCGGTAGAAAAAGAAACTGGAGCGTGGCTACTGATGGATGGGATATATGAGATAGTATATTCTTGTTATTCTTCTATGTGTAATATACCTTTTGTTCATTTTGATGCAAATGGTATGAATGATAGAAATGTCTTTATTGAAAATAAATCAGCGTTTAACTTAGATGTGTATGAATATGTCTATTAAATTGAAAATTGTTGGTAGAAAATGTCAAATGCTTGTTTTTTCTATCCCATTGCTTATTTGCTTGGTAGCCTGTGATAATCCGCACTCTGAGAATATTGAAAATAGAGATGATGAGAAAAAAGACACCATAGTGTATGATTATGAGAATATGGTTGCTAAAGCAACTATTACTATTCAAGAAAGTTCAAGTGAGGGGCTGAGTGCGTTTTTGATTATGGGCGTTTCGGAAGATGCACGCCATTATCAAATGACTATGTGGAACTATGGATCGCGAGATACTATTTTATGGGTTGGTGATTATATGACCACCGGAGGGCGGCGTTGCTTGTATGATGATGGCGGAAGTGTATGTCCCTTTTTGACAAGATACACGGATGCAGTACTGAAATTACAAAATGTTTTGTTAGTCTTTGATGAAAATGATGACAAAACCTATCATGCCGAGTTGACATGTACTTTACCATCCGGTGAAACACATCACTTGTATGCTCCGATTGTTTTGCGTAGAGGAAAAGGAGCAACAGATCTCCCTTATCCGCAACAATAGTGAGGTGTTTCCGTTATGTGGAAACAGAAACGCATATTCATAAGCAAATAAACTTCTTTCAAATACAAACAAAATGAACTTAATTTGGATTTCTTTGGCCGTTCTGGGCGTTACGGGAATCGTAGCCGCTGTGCTGCTCTATTTCGTAGCCCAGAAATTCAAGGTAGAAGAAGACCCACGCATTGACCAAGTGCAAGAAGTGCTGCCCGGTGCAAACTGCGGTGGTTGCGGTTTTGCCGGTTGTCGTGCATTAGCCGAGGCGTGCGTGAAAGCCGATACGCTGGACGGTCTTCTGTGCCCTGTAGGCGGCGCACCCACGATGCAGAAAGTGGGCGAGATTCTCGGGCTGGTAGCTTCTGCTGCAGAGCCGAAAGTAGCCGTTGTTCGCTGCAACGGAACCTGCGAAGCACGCCCTCGCACCTCGAACTACGATGGTGTGAAGAGTTGCCGTATTCAACACAACCTCTATGTGGGCGAAACGGCTTGCGCTTTTGGTTGCTTAGGCTGTGGCGACTGCGTGGCAGCCTGCCAATTCGGTGCACTGAGTATGGACCCAGTGACCGGACTTCCTGTAGTAGACGAGGAGAAATGTACGAGTTGCGGCAAGTGCGTCAAAGCTTGCCCGCGTAACATTATCGAATTGCGCAACAAGGGACCTAAGGGGCGTCGTATGGTGGTAGAGTGCGTCAACAAAGACAAAGGTGCTATTGCCCGTAAAGCGTGCCTGAATGCTTGTATCGGTTGCGGTAAGTGCCAGAAAGTCTGTGCTTTCGATGCTATCACGGTAGAGAACAACTTGGCATATATCGACTTCACAAAGTGCCGTCTGTGCCGCAAGTGCGAGGCAGAATGCCCGACAGGTGCTATCCACGCTATCAATTTCCCGCCGCGCAAACCCGCAGAGCCAAAGACCGAAACAACTGCTCCCGCAGCACCCAAAGCAGCTCCTGCTGCACCGAAAGTGGAAACTGCACCCAAGGCAGAGGCAGCTGCTCCTGCAACCGAGCCAACCGCAACGGCTGCACCAACGGTGGTAGAACCTAAAAAAGAGGAGGCACAAGCATGAGTACATTTAGAATAGGTGGTGTTCATCCACACGACAACAAACAATACTCCGCCCATCAGCCTATTACGGAGTGCCCGCTGCCCGCTAAGGCAATCATTCCTTTGGTGCAGCACATTGGCGCACCCGCACAGCCGGTAGTGGAGAAAGGGCAGAAAGTGAAAGTAGGCGAACTGCTCGCCAAGGCAGGTGGTTTTGTGAGTGCAAACATACACGCTCCTTTCAGCGGTACGATTACGAAAATTGACAGTACCGTTGATGCATGGGGAATGCGTATGCCCGCCATCTTTATGGACGTAGAGGGCGATGAGTGGCTTGAGACTATTGATCGCTCGGAAACTATCAAGCGTGATTGCACCCTTGAACCGAAAGCCATCGTGGACAAAATAGCTGAGGCCGGTATCGTCGGACTGGGTGGCGCATGTTTCCCAACGCATGTCAAACTGCTGCCGCCTCCGGGTAAAACGGCTGAAGTGCTGATTGTCAACGGTGTGGAGTGCGAGCCGTACCTGACTTGTGACCACGAGTTGATGCTTGAGCATGGCGAGGAGATTATCATCGGTATTCAGATTCTGATGAAAGCCTTGGGTATCAACCGTGCGATTATCGGAATTGAGAAGAACAAGCCCGATGCCATTGCCCGCATGAAAGAACTTGCCGGCAAAGCTCTCGGTATTGAGGTCAAGCCGCTGAAACTCAAATACCCGCAAGGTGGTGAGAAACAGTTGATAGATGCTTGTATTCGCCGCCAAGTACCGAGCGGTGCGCTGCCTATCGAGGTAGGTGCCGTAGTGGACAATGTGGCAACTATCTATGCGGTTTATGAGGCAGTACAAAAGAACAAACCGCTTATCTCGCGCGTGATGACGGTTACTGGTAAGAGCCTGCAGAAACCGGGCAACTACTCGGTACGCTTTGGTACACCTCTGAGCGATGTTGTGACTCTTGCCGGTGGAGTACCGGAAGATACGGGCAAGATTATCGGTGGCGGTCCGATGATGGGACGCGCCATGAACAACATCGATATGCCTGCCAACAAGCGTGTGAGCGGTATGCTATTCCTTCCTGAGGCCGAGAGCCTGCGCAAAGAGCCGGAGAATTGTATCCGTTGCGGTAAGTGCGTAGATGCTTGCCCGATGGGCTTGGAGCCCTACCTGCTCTCCAAACTCGCTTCGTTCCAAATGTGGGACGAGATGGAGAAGCACGATGTGATGGACTGCATCGACTGTGGCTGCTGTATGTTCACATGCCCAAGTAACCGTCCTCTGCTCGACTATATCCGTATGGGTAAAGGCACGGTAGGAGGTATTATTCGTGCGCGTCAAGCGGCGCAAAAGAAGTAACGCATAATTCTTGAATAGATATGAAACAACTTATAGTAGCACCGGCACCTCATGCGCACAGCAATGACAGTGTCCGGAAAAATATGCTTCTTGTGATTGCCGCTTTGCTGCCCGCCTACATTGTGTCGGTGGTGGAGTTCGGTTGGGGAGCATTGATTACAGCAGCTATCAGCGTGGTTGCCTGTGTGGCATTCGAGTGGCTGATAGCGAAATTCATCCTCAAGCAGAAACCGACAGTCTGCGACTGCTCGGCTATCTTGACGGGTCTGCTCTTGGCATTCAACCTGCCGAGCAACCTGCCTTGGTGGATTATCCTGATAGGCGCATTGGTGGCTATCGGTATTGGTAAAATGACCTTTGGCGGTTTGGGACAGAACCCGTTCAACCCTGCACTCGTAGGGCGTGTGTTCCTGCTCATTGCCTTCCCTGTACAGATGACTACTTGGCCACGCCCATTGGGATTTGGCGGCAGTTATGTGGATGCAGAGACAGGGGCTACTCCTCTGGCACTGCTCAAACAGGGCATCAAGGGCGGTGATGCATCGGTTATCAGTAACCTGCCGAGTGTGTGGGACGCTTTCGTTGGTGCGATGGGCGGCTCGCTTGGTGAGGTTTGCGCTTTGGCACTGCTCGTGGGCGGAATTTTCCTTATCTGCACGCGTGTGATTACTTGGCATATACCGGTCAGCATTCTGGCTACAGTAGCACTCTTTGCTGCCATTACGGGTTGGTGTGGTGCGCTGCCTGAGGGTATGACCACGGCACAATATGTAGGGCTGACGCTCTGCACGGGTGGTATTATGTTAGGCGCATTCTTTATGGCTACCGACTATGTTACCTCGCCTATGACGGCGTGCGGCAAGATTATATTCGGTATTGGTATCGGCTTCATCGTAATGGTTATCCGTACATGGGGTGCCTATCCGGAAGGTATGTCGTTTGCTATTCTGATTATGAACGCATGCGTTCCTTTGTTGAACCATATTCGTCCGAAGCGCTTCGGCGAGAAAAAGAAGAAATAAGGAGGTAGAGGTATGAAAAAACTGGAAAGTACACTTACCAACATGCTTCTCTCGTTGGGCTGCATTACGATTGTAGCCGCAGCGGCGCTGGCAGGGGCTAACTTGCTGACGCAAGACACCATTGCAAAAGCGGCTGCCGAGAAGCAGACGAAAGCCATCAGTTCGGTGCTGCCCGAACATGACAGCATTGCCGACCCCGAGGAGCAAGGCGACATTATTATTTATCGTGCATACAAGGACAATGCGTTTGTCGGTGCAGCGGTCAAAGCCAACGATAAGAACGGCTTCAACGGACTTATCGAGGTTATGGTCGGTTTTGATGCCGAAAACAAGATTGTCGGCTACGAGGTTCTGACGCAGAACGAGACCCCGGGTCTGGGCGCAAAAATGCCTGCGTGGTTCAAGAGCGGCAAAGGTAACATCATCGGTAAGCAAGCAACGGGCAACTTCATCGTCAGCAAAGATGGTGGCGATGTGGATGCCATTACGGCGGCTACTATCTCTTCGCGTGCGTTCCTGCGTACGGTCAATGCGGCATACAATGCATTGAGTGGGGCGGAGGTGAATGCCGCTTCGGGTGCAAGTGAGCAGGCTTCCGTGAGCGCAGATGAAACGAAACCCGTAGTGGATGCAGACGAAACAACGACTATAGAAGAAAAGGAGGCAAACAATGAATAATGCTCTCAAAACGCTGACCAATGGTATCTTGAAGGAGAACCCTACCTTTGGTCTGGTGCTCGGTATGTGCCCTACGCTGGCTACTACCACTTCGGCTATCAATGGTATGTCCATGGGCTTGGCAACGATGTTTGTATTGGTATGCTCCAATGCGGCTATCTCGCTGCTGAAGAACCTTATTCCAGATAAGGTGCGTATCCCTGCTTTCATCGTGGTGATTGCCGCCTTTGTGACTATTGTGCAACTCGTTATGCAGGCATACCTGCCGGGTATCTACGATGTGCTGGGTCTGTTCATTCCGCTGATTGTGGTTAACTGTATCGTACTTGGTCGTGCCGAGGCGTTTGCAGCCAAGAATAGTGTAGGTCTGTCGGCACTCGACGGACTGGGCATGGGTCTGGGTTTTACGCTCTCGCTGACTGTCATCGGTTCTATCCGAGAGTTGCTCGGTACGGGCTGTATCTTCGGTTTGAATATATTCCCCGAGACCTACGGCATGCTTATCTTCGTTCTTGCCCCGGGTGCGTTCATCGTATTGGCTTACCTGATGGCTATCGTTCATAAACTAATGAAGAAATAACTATGGCTTACTTTTTGATATTTATCTCTGCGATATTTGTTAATAATATCGTATTGAGTCAGTTCTTGGGTATTTGCCCGTTTCTCGGTGTAAGTAAGAAAATCGACACGGCACTCGGCATGGGCGCTGCCGTTACATTTGTATTGACACTTGCTACGGTTGTTACTTATCTGCTGCAGAAACTATTGATTCTCTGGCATGTAGAGTTCTTGCAGACCATTCTTTTTATCTTGGTTATTGCTGCTATGGTGCAGATGATAGAGATTGTACTCAAGAAAATTTCCCCGTCGCTCTATCAAGCGCTGGGTGTGTTCCTGCCGCTGATTACCACTAACTGCTGTCTTCTCGGTGTAGCAATTATGGTGGCTAATGGGACAAACAAACTTCCGGGGGCGCTTGACCATAACCTGCTGACGGGAACACTGTTCGCTTTCGCTACGGCTATCGGTTTCTCGCTGGCGTTGATTCTCTTTGCGGGTATCCGTGAGCAATTGGCACTCAGCAAAGTACCTAAGGCTATGCAAGGCACGCCTATCGCTCTCCTGACTGCCGGTCTATTGGCTATGGCATTCATGGGTTTTAGTGGCGTTGTAGGGTAATTTGTATTCTCTATACAATGCAAAATAAAAAAACTACCTCAATTTTGAGGTAGTTTTTTGTTTGGAGTTCTATTTAATAGAATTATTGTGCGTTGTAAGCTTCAAGTGCTTTTCGCAGCACGACCATAGCTTTGGCAAGGTCTTCTTTCTTAAGTACATAAGCCATGCGCACCTGTTTTTTGCCTTCTTCAGGGTCTGTATAAAATCCACTGCCTGGTGCCATCATCACCGTTTGCCCTTCGTATTGGAAATCCGTCAAGCACCATTGGCAGAACTTATCCGTATCGTCTACGGGCAACTGTACCATCGTATAGAAAGCTCCCATAGGCGTTGGAGCAAAGACTCCGGGTATCTGGTTGAGTTGGTCTATCAAGAAATTGCGGCGGGCGAGGTACTCATCGTACACCTCTTCCATGTATTCCTGTGGGGTGGAGAGCGAGGCTTCGGCTATCACTTGTCCGATGAGTGGAGGTGATAGGCGTGCTTGGCAGAATTTCATCACCGCCTTGCGCACCTCTTTGTTTTTCGTTATTAGTGCTCCGATACGAATGCCGCACTCCGAGTAGCGTTTGCTTACCGAATCCACCAATATCACATTGTCTTCTATCCCCTCCAAATGGCAGGCGGATATATATGGACGCTTGGTGTAGATAAATTCTCGATACACCTCATCGGAGAATAGATAAAGGTTGTATTTCTTTACCAAATCACGCAATTGGAGCATCTCTTGTTTTGAGTAGAGGTAGCCCGTCGGGTTGTTGGGGTTACATATTAGAATTGCGCGCGTCTTGGGGGTAATTTGCTTCTCGAATTCCTCTACGGGCGGCAGTTTGAAACCGTCTTCGATATGTGTCTTCACCGATTTTACCACCGCCCCGCATGAGATGGCGAAAGCCATATAGTTGGCGTAACT
>CAVKVE010000023.1:15351-18465 GCA_963659655.1 Bacteroidaceae bacterium
TGCACGCTCGATGAGCTTGTTAATTCCATTCCCCACCAGCTTAGGGTATTCTTCCGCAGTGTGGGTAGGGTAGCCTGCTGCAGATAGGGCATAGTTGCATGCCGAACCGAGGTCGCCTATCGTATTAATCAGTGTTCCGTCTAAATCGAATATAATCAGCATAATTCTCCCATTTTTTGATTTGGGGCTGCAAAAGTACTAAAAAGTAAGGATATATACAAGTGCAATTTTCGACACTGTGAGTAAATGAATTTTACCAAACTTTCTCATCGGGCTGTTTGGCAAATCCATTTCGCTTTTTAGTATGCCTCATTGAATCATTCTTGTTATCAGAGTGCCTAATTCCAACTTTATTTTTGTGCCTAAGAAAGTATACTCACATAAACAGAAAAAATGTTGCACTTCTAATGTGAACTTATAAGAAGGAGTGTCGGTCTTCTAAACAGAGCGAAAATATTGCTCTGTTAATGTGTACTTGCCTTATTCCGTTAGGTCGTTGAAGTATTGTTTGAGGTTTAGTTGTGTGTCAATTTCCATTTTTTGCCGCAATCTATACCGCATCATTTCCACTCCGCGTGCAGATATGTTCAGCAGTGGTGCTATCTCTTTGGTCTGTAGCCCCATTTTTATATAGACGCATAGTCGTTTTTCTTGTTTGTTCATCCATGGGTATTTCGCTGTCAGTTTGCGGATAAATTGATCATTGACCATGTCAAAATTATCCTCAAATCGAGCCCAATCGATAGTGCCTTCTGTGTTGTTCGCAAGCCGTTGCAGCAGGTTCTGTATTCGTAGTTTTGCGTTCTCCTCGTCGCCCTCGTTTAGATAGTCTATTATGCGTCTCAACTCTCGTTGAACCGATTCGGTTAGTTCTTTTCGATTGTTTTCAGATAAGATTAGATTGCTGAGCTCTTGGCTTTTCTGCCGTAACTCAAACTGCGCTTTATCGTTTTCCAATTGCAAAATCTGCACTTGTTGCGCTCGCAGTTGGTCGTTCTTTTCTGCTTCTACTCGTTCTTTGTTGCGTCGCATAAGAATTCGTACCCACCATGTTATCCCCAACGCACATAGTATGCAGGCGATACCATAGAGTACGAACATCCATCCGCGTTTATACCACGGATTTGCGATATGTATGACCAAGCTTCGTTCCGTGATGCCATCCGGTGTCAGCATACGAACATCCAGTGTATAGTTTCCGGGAGCCAATGCCGTTAGGTCGCGTTCGGTCGTGTTCGTAGGGGTGGAGTATTCTTTCTCGGAGGGGCGTAGTCGAGTGGCGTATAGGATGGTTTCATAGTTTGTTGAATTTCCACCAAATTCGATATGTAGTGAATACACACCTGTTTTCAGCTCAATGCTTTCGCTTTTTCCGGAATATGACTCTCCGTATATATTTGCTTCGTATGGGCTATTACAATGTATATTTCGTATGTATAGGTTTGTCTTATTTTTCGAGGGTTGCGGCATTTGTGTCGGGTCAATGCGTCTAAAACCACTGATTCCTCCTACTATCGCTTGTCCTCCGCTGGTAAAATGGATATTGCTGAACCCTCCAATCATAAATTGTCCGTATTCCATCATCTCCTGTTCGGGCTGATAGATATTTCTTTTTGGGTCCCAAATGCGTATGTATAGCTTGTCCTGTAGTACATACCACAAGTTGTGTTTCGTATCTTGTCCGATGAGTGGGTAGCGGTCGATTTGGGGCAGTCCCACTTCTTCCGGTGTGCATTCGCGTAGGTCGCCGTTGGTGTCTACTTTACCCAAATAGTTATCTCGAGACAGAATAAGTTCATCTCCGACCGCTGCAATCGAATAGTATTGCTGTGCCGAAGGGCAGCTGATGACAGTCTGTCGTTTTATTTGTCGTTTGGCGATGTCAACGGTTAGTTTTTCTACTCCTTGTGATGAAAGTATCCATATATTTCCTTGGTGGTCAATTTGGTAGTATAGGGCGGTTTCATTGAATCCGTTTAGGCGTTGTATGCTCCATTTGTTTTCGTTTCTTTGCAGCAGTGAGAATCCGGTATAGGTTCCGGCTATGGCATATTGCTTTTGTTTCGGGTAGGTCTGCACATGCCATACACCATCCCCTTCCTCTATGGCTTCAAATCTATCGTTCCGTATTTCAAATAGTCCTCGGTTGTGGCAGCACAATAGTCGGCCGTCTATTTCTGTCAGGTCCCACACTTGTCCGATGGAGTTTTCTATCAGTTCGGGGTCGCTTCCTTGTAGCCTGTGTACGCCCTGGTTTGTGCCAATGTAGAGAGTTCCGTTGTGTTCTGTTGCCGTGTATCCGGCGCCGTAGTCGTATCGCACATTGTTTAGGTATCGCACAGGCGACATCATATATACGCAATCGATGCCTTTGTCCAATCCAATCCATAGGTTGTCTTTTTGATCGAAAAGCAGGCTCAGTATGGTATTGTTCTGTAGTCCGTTCTCTCGATTTAGAAAAAGACAATTTTTCCCCTGTAGGTCGGTCAGCACCAGTCCGTTACGAACAGTTCCCAACGCAATGTAATGTTTGCTGATAGCCACTGCATAGAGTTGGCTGTTCGTGATGTATGGGTCTGCATCGGTCTTCAGCCGTCTCACTTGGTCACCATCGTAGGTGTATAGCCCCTGAAAGTCTGTGGCGATAAGCAGCTGATTTCCGTAGGGCAGCAGTTCGCACACCACAGCCCCATGTATGGTCTCCGAGCCTCGCAGTGTGTGCAGTCGGTTGGCGCTTAATATGAATACATCTCGTGCAGTGGCAACATAGTATTCCCCGTTCATCAGCAGCGATGTCCGTATCACATCTCCGGGGTCAATCACTTCGGTTCGGCCGTCTTTGTAGAGTAGAAAAATATAGTTGCGGGTTTGGACATACAGACACTCTTCGGACGGGAATATCTGCCATACTTCGCCGAATTGTTTATATCGTTCGGGTATCCTTCCGGTTAGTGTGTGGTAATCCAATCCGCCCAATTGGTTCGGACTGAAATAGCCGAAATCATCGGTTCCACCGGCATAAATCTGTCCTTCTTGGTCTGTGGCAAGTGCTCGTACCACCGTAGAGTTTCCGATGCCATAGAGTTTCCATCTGGCCCCGTCGTACTCCATCAT
>CAVKVE010000023.1:19132-26177 GCA_963659655.1 Bacteroidaceae bacterium
GCCTAAAAGTATGAAGAGTATTAATGGAAGCATTGGGTCTAATTAACAATTAACAAGTAACAATTAACATGCATCGCCTGGTGCTTTGTGCATTACAAATTACACATTAAAAATTACACATTACACATTGAGCATTACGCATTAGCCCTCGTACTCCACATCGTCTTCCTCAATGACGAGGTTGTTGATGATGAAGTTCTGACGCTCTGCCGTGTTCTTGCCCATGTAGTAGGCAAGCAGGTCAGATACGGCGTCCTCTTTGCGCAACATCACTTGGTCGAGGCGTATCTCCTTTCCGATAAAGCCCTTGAACTCATCGGGTGAAATCTCTCCCAATCCTTTGAATCGTGTTATCTCCGGATTTTTTATCTCCTCGATGGCACGCAGGCGTTCCTCCTCGCTGTAACAATAGCGGGTCTGCTGCTTGTCCTTGACACGGAAGAGCGGGGTTTGCAGGATATAGACATGCCCCTTTTTGACCAAATCGGGGAAGAACTGCAAGAAGAAGGTAAGCATAAGCAAGCGGATGTGCATACCATCCACATCGGCATCGGTGGCGATGATTACTTTGTTGTAGCGCAACTCATCGAGCCCGTCTTCGATATTCAACGCCGATTGCAGGCAGTTAAACTCCTCATTCTCATAGACTACCGATTTGCTCAACCCATACGAGTTCAGCGGCTTACCACGCAGCGAGAAGACCGCTTGCGTGCGTACATCACGGCTCTTGGTAATAGAACCCGAGGCGGAAAGACCCTCCGTGATAAAAATACTGCTCTCTTGGCGCAGGTCGTCGTCGGCATCTTTCGCCGATTTGACGGGCTTTGTGTCGTTGTAATGTATCTGGCAGTCGCGCAGTTTTGGGTTATTGAGCAGGTTCTTTTTCGAACGCTCACGGGCGGCTTTGGTAATGCCCGCTATGGCTTTGCGTTCTTTCTCCGAATCCTGAATCTTCTGCAGCATAACCTCCGTCACTTCGGGGTGCTTATGCAGATAGTTGTCTAACTGCTGCTTGACAAAGTCGTTGACGAACTTATTGACCGATAGATTGCCCGTAGGCGACATATCTTTCGAGCCGAGTTTGACCTTGGTTTGGCTCTCGAATACAGGTTCCTCCACATTAATGGCAATCGCACCGACAACGCCATTGCGCACATCGGTCATATCCATGTTTTTGTTGAAGAACTCCTTGATTGTGCGTCCTATCGCCTCACGGAATGCGGCTTGGTGCGTACCGCCCTGAATGGTGTGCTGTCCGTTAACGAACGAGTGGTACTCCTCGCCCGATTGGTTAGTGTGCGTCAGGGCTATCTCAATATCTTCGCCACGCAGGTGAATAATCGGGTAGAGTGGCTCAACGGTCATGTTCTCCGTCAGCAGGTCAAGCAAGCCGTTTTTGGAGTTGAATTTGCGCCCGTTGTAGATAAGAGTCAGCCCTGTGTTGAGGTAGGCGTAGTTGCGCAGCATCTCCTCGATGAAGTCGTCACGGAATTGATAGTTCTCGAATAGTCCGCGCGAGTTGTCGGGCGTAAACTCAATGCAGGTGCCTCGTTTCTCGCTGCCCGTATATTCCACCACGCCTGTGTCGCTGACTAATTGCCCTTGATGGAATACCGCCTTGCGGGTCTTGCCCTCACGGAAAGACTGCACCGTAAAGTCGGTCGAGAGCGCATTGACGGCTTTCGTACCCACACCATTCAGTCCGACGGATTTCTTAAACGCTTTGGAGTCGTACTTACCGCCCGTATTCAGCAGCGATACGGCATCCACCATTTTGCCCAATGGAATGCCGCGCCCGTAGTCGCGCACACGCACTTTTCCGTCTGCCACATCCACTTCGACCACTTTGCCCTCGCCCATGCGGAACTCATCGATAGAGTTGTCTATCGTTTCCTTAATCAGCACATAGATACCGTCGTCGGAGTGTGAACCGTCGCCGAGTTTGCCGATATACATACCCGGACGGCGGCGAATATGCTCGCGGTCGTCAAGGTGAATAATGTTATCGTCGTTGTAGGATGCTGCAGGTTGCGTGGGGATTCCTGCCTCGTTTGTGGTGTTTGGTGTAGGTATGTCGTCTGCTTGAGCCATAGTGTTTATTCCGTATACGCTTGATTAGGGTGGCGTACTTTTTCTGCCTGCAAAGTTACCACTTTTTTTCCATATCTCCAAACGCATTTTTTGCCTATGGTTGCCGAAGCAACGCCCTACCTACACGCAGCCCTACCTACACACAGCCCCTCGTTTAGAGAGGCCGTTCTATTCCGGTCAGGAAATCGTGCATTTGGTTGCGTGTGGTGGTGTCTTTTGGAATAACCAATATGGTGTCGTCGCCCGCCAATGTGCCGAGTATCAGTTCTTGTCCTCGGTTGTCTATATCATAAGCCACGGCACTCGCAAATCCGGGTCGGGTCTTTACGACGGCAAATTGTCCGCAGAAATCCACACTGCGTATCGAAATTTTGGCGAGTTCCGAGTCGATACCTAATACTTTCCGTTCCACAACGGGGTTGCTGGGTATCACATACTTGAATGTTCCGTCAGGCAATATCTTTTTTTCGGCTCTCAGGTCACGCAGGTCGCGGCTTAGCGTTGCTTGCGTCACGTTGTATCCGTGTTGTTGCATCACATGCATCAGCTGTTCTTGTCCGGTTATCACTTGTGCATTAAGCAGATTCACAATCGTACGCATCCGTTCCGTTCTGATAGTCATATTGCCTCCTTTGTCTTATAGGGTTTGCTTGTTTTTGTACCGCAATGGTATGTATTATGGCAGTTGAATTGCATATTGTGTATAAATATGCGGTATATATTCTGTTTATACCATAAATATGCTGCAAAAGTAGTATATATTCTGCATATATGCAAGTGGTATACAAATTATTTCTCTTTTTTCTGTATTTTTTGTCGAATGTATGGTCTATTCCTATTTAGACAGGCTTCTATATCGAACAAAGGCTGCCCGATAGATTCGAGCAGCCTTTGCAATGGTATGTTTGCGAATTTCGATTAGTCTATGCCGAGGCTCTTCTTGATAGCCGGTACGCGTGCTTCTGCTGCGGCAGTAGCGGCTTTGTAGTCAGCGGTAGTCGGCATGTCAGCCGGAATCTCAAAGTAGAACTTGATTTTCGGTTCCGTACCCGAGGGGCGAACGCTGACTTTCAATCCTCCATCCGTGAAGTATTGCAGCACATTGCTGGTCGCTCCGAGTGCCATTACGATGGGTTGTTCTTGCCATTCGCCGTCAACGAGATTCTTTTCAATCAGTGTCTTGTAGTCTTTGATGCGGATTACTTTTTCGCCTGCAATCTCTTGTGGCGGGTTCTGACGATAGTTGACCATCATCTGTTGAATCTCCTCCGCACCAGCCTTGCCCGGGCGAACTACATTGACGGTGGTCTCACGCTGGAAACCGAACTCTTTGTAGATGTTCAGCAGATATTGATAGAGAGACAGTCCTTGGTCTTTGGCGTATGCTGCAATTTCGCAGATGAGGCAGATAGCCGAGGGCGAGCATTTGTCGCGCACTGCATCGTAGCCGAGCCAACCGAAACTCTCCTCGCCGCCGCCGATGTATTTGTGTGTGCCTTCCCACATACGGATGCGGTTGGCAATCCACTTAAATCCGGTGTATTCATCGGTCAGTGTCACATTTTCACGGTCGGCAATGCGGCGAATTACTTCGCTCGTTACGATGGTTTTTACCAAGTAGTTCTCCGGACGCATTTTGCCGGTGCGTTTCAGTGCTTTGATGTTGTAGTACGAGAACATCATGCAGGTTTGGTTACCATTGATAATCACCCATTTGCCTTCGTCATCGCGGCAGACAATCGCCAAACGGTCTGCATCCGGGTCGCTGGCAATCACAAGGTCTGCATTCAGTTTCGTGCCGAGATTCATTCCCATAGTCATTGCCTCTGCGTTTTCGGGGTTCGGGCTGACAACCGTCGGGAAGTTTCCGTCAATCACCATCTGTTCGGGTACGACATGGATGTTTTGGAATCCCCATGAGCGCAGGCACATCGGCACAATCTGACGACCTGCACCGTGGAGGGGAGTATAGACAATGTTCAAGTCTTTTTGACGCAGAATCACTTCTTGGTCAATCATCACGGTCTTTACGGCCATCATGTAGTCGTAATCCACCTCGCCGCCGATGATTTCAATCAGGTCTTTGTTTCCTTCCCATTTCACATCCTCCATTTTTACCTTGTTCACCTCATCGATAATACCTTGGTCGTGCGGTTGGAGCACTTGCGAACCATCTTCCCAATAGGCCTTGTAGCCGTTATACTCTTTGGGATTGTGGCTTGCGGTCACATTCACACCGCCTTGGCAGTGCAGGTGACGGATAGCGAAGCTCACTTCCGGGGTCGGGCGTAGGCTCTCGAACAAATATACTTTGATGCCGTTAGCCGAGAATACATTGGCTACGGTTTCCGCAAACAGACGCCCGTTGTTGCGGCAGTCGTGTCCTACTACGACAGCCACTTGTCCGTTTTGTACATTTTTGAACCCGTTCTCTTTCTGCACTTTCAGCAGGTAGTTGGCATAGCCTTGGGTCGCTTGCGCCACGATGTACTTGTTCATACGGTTTGTGCCGGGGCCCATGATGCCACGAAGACCGCCCGTACCGAATTCCAATGTGCGGTAGAAGCTATCTATCAGTTCCGTTTTGTCTTCTGCATTCATCATGGCACGCACTTGTGCCTTGGTTTCGTCATCGTAGTTTCCGTCGAGCCATGTTTGAGCCACGGCCATTACGCGTTGTAGTTCTTCATTCATATTGTTTGTGGTATTAAAATTGTTTTCTTTTTCGTGCCGACAAAGGTACGACTATTTTTCGATACTACCAAACAAAAAAGTATTGCAGAGCGGGTCAGTGCGCTCTACAATACTTCGGCCTCCGTGCTATTGTAGCCAGTGGGCGTTGTTGTTGAACAGAGTCAATCGGGCTGTATAACAGTCGTTTATTTTGATTTACAGACTGTTTTTGATATCTTCGGCTATCTGTTCGGGCAGTAGTCGGTTTTCCCGAAGCAACTCCGTCACATCATATCGGTCCTCGAATTGTTTGCGTTCGCCGCGTACCAGTACGCGCATATCCGAGTTCCCGTAGTATCGCGCTATCTTTTCGCCCCAGCCGCCGTCTATCTGTCCGCTCTCTAAGGTAACTACCAGCCGGTGTTCCTTTCGTAGGGTTTCTAAGGTTTCTGTGTCGAGTGCAGTAATTATGCGTGGGTTGATCAGTGTGGCGTTGATGCCTTCTTCTGCCAGCAGGTTGCATACCTTCTCGCCTAATTGGAAGTACGAACCAAGTCCCAATAGGGCGACCTCTTTTCCCTGTCGAGCTACTTCGTAGTGTGGCGTTGCCCAATCCGCATGGGGTAGGGTAATTCCCCGTTCAATCACTCCGTTCACGGGCACGCGTATAGCCACAGGGTGTTCTCGGTAGGTGAGCGACCAGTCCAGCATCGAGAGGTATTCTTCTTTGCAGGTAGGTGCCAGGTAAATAAGGTTCGGTATATTCATCAGCAGAGGAATGTCGTATAGACAAGTGTGTGTCACATCATTCATACTTTCTATACCGCCATAGAATACCAATACCACAGCGGGATTGTCGTTGATACACAGGTCTTGCTGCAGTTGGTCGTAGGTGCGTTGCACAAAAGTGCTATAGACGCCCCATACGGGTTTAGCGCCTCGTTTGGCAGCTCCCGATGCGAGTGCCACTGCGGTCTCTTCTGCAATTCCTACATCCACAAACTGTTTCCCCGCTTGTTCTCGTCGGCTCTTGCTAAATCCTAGTACGGTGGGGGTACCGGCTGTGATGGCTACTAATTCGGGGTGGGTAGGCATCTTTTCGAGCAGGTATGTTGCAGTCAATTGCGCATAGTCTTCGTCCTCTTCGTTTGCGAAGGTGCATTTCCCTGTTTCGAGGTCGAATGGCATACTCCAATGCCACCGCTCTTTGTTCTGCTCGGCGTAGGATAATCCTTTTCCTTTCAGGGTATTGATATGTACCACAGTCGGATGGTCAATGTCTTTTACCTGCTCAAAGGCGGCAATCAGTTCTTCTATGTCATTGCCATGTTCTACATACCGATAGTCTAACCCCATCGAGTGGAATAGGTTGCATTCGGCTTGCCCTTTTGTTTCTCGCAGGAGTTGCAGATTTTTATATAGCCCGCCGTGATTCTCGGCAATTGACATTTGATTGTCGTTCACTATAATTATCAGGTTGCCGTCTATCTCCGAGCCTGCCACATTCAGTCCTTCTAAGGCTTCCCCGCCGCTCAGTGAGCCGTCACCGATGATGGCTATTATGTTTTCCGTGCCGCCTTTTAGGTTGCGTCCTTTGGCCATACCGCAGGCAAGGCTGATGCTGGTCGAGGTGTGTCCTATCACAAACGAGTCGTGTGCGCTTTCTTGCGGTTCCGAGTAGCCGGACACATCATCATAGTGTTTCCGGTCCATAAATGCCTCTTTGCGCCCGGTCAATATCTTGTGCGGATAGCTTTGGTGCGACACATCGAATATAAAATGGTCTGTCGGCGAGTTGAATACATAGTGTAGAGCGATGGTAGCTTCCACCATACCGAGATTGGGTCCCACGTGTCCGCCGTGTTCGCTCACTTTCTGTAGCAGATAGTGCCGTACTTCGTTTGCCAGTGTGGCACGCTCTTCTTTGTTGAGCCGTTTTATATCCTCCGGCCCGTTTATTTTCTCTAATACCATAGTCGTGTAGTATTTGTGTAGTGTTTGATTCGTATAGTGTTTGGTTCGTATAAAATAAAGTAGTTGTATCGATTCGTGCAAAATGGTTCTTTTGGGAGTTGTAGTTGTATAGATGTGTAAAATAGCTCTTTGGGTTAGCGTAGTATGTTCTGAGTTCTATAAATAACAATTGTATCGGTTCGTATAAATAATAGTTTTGTTTTTGTTATTACTACTGTTGCAATAAAATGAGGAAAAGCATTTTGTTCTATAATTTGTGCTTATTTTTCTTCTTTTTTTCTTGCCGCTTGCGGCATAGGAGACCTCC
>CAVKVE010000024.1:0-1535 GCA_963659655.1 Bacteroidaceae bacterium
GCCACGCTTGCAGCAGCAGCACCCGGAGCCATCCATGCGCTCGTGCCGAGCAGACCGGTCAGGGTTGCGCCACCTACCATGGTCGATTTAACCACTTGCTCAATCTCCTCAGCCGAGAGGAAATCGCTAACCGGCATACCCTTGTACTTAGCATACGAAACGACAGGAATCATGGTCGTATCGCCGTGACCGCCAATTACGAAGCCCTCTACATCGTTTGCGTTGCAGTGGAGAGCCTGGCTCAAGAAATACTTGAAGCGAGCGCTGTCCAACGCACCACCCATACCGATGACGCGGTTGCGCGGCAAGCCCAGTGCGTGCAAGGTAAGGAATGCCATCGTATCCATCGGGTTCGATACAACGATGAGAATTGCGTTCGGCGAATAGGTAAGAATCTGATTTACAACCGATTTAACGATACCTGCGTTTACGCCGATCAGCTCCTCACGGGTCATACCCGGCTTACGGGGCAGACCGCTCGTGATAACTACTACATCCGAGTTAGCAGTCTTGCTATAGTCGTTAGTAACACCCTCAACTACGGTATCAAAGCCCATCAGTTGAGCGGTTTGCATGATATCCATTGCCTTGCCTTCTGCAAAGCCTTCTTTGATGTCGATAAGACATACTTCGTTAGCCACCTCATTGACAGCCAACACATTAGCACATGTAGCACCTACATTACCGGCACCTACAACGGTTACTTTTGACATAAGTATAATGATTTAATAGTTTATGTATAATCAGACTAATAGGAAACGAGGGCCCGACAACAAGGCGCATACCTCTCGTTTGGATTGCAAAGGTACTGCTTTTTTCGATACTCCGCAAATATTTCTCTATTTTGCCAAAGGAAGGTTGCAAATACAACAGGCTCCACCTCCTCTCCCTCTCAAACACGATGCGCACTATTCATTTTGCGGTCTGAAAAAGGATTATTAAGCCAGGCACTATGTCTTTCCGGGCTAATAGAACTCCCTCGAGTCTTCGAAAAACGCACTCTCTACCTTTCCCCGACGCCCCAAACACAAGAAAAGGCGGTCTGACGCACTCGCAGACCGCCTTTTTTTCATTTCCTTTTCGTGGAATTATTCCGCCGGGCTCATCACCACTTCGAACATATTCCCTGCATCTACCAGCTTGCGCAGCGTGTTCTGCACGCTCTCTGCCGTGATGTTATTCACAGCCTTTTGGTAGTCAGCCAAATAATCAATTCCGTAGCGATAATACAGATAGATCATCGTTTCCCAATAGCTGTTTTTCTCCAAATCTTCTTGGAAATCTTTCAGCATACTCTCTTTTTCCTTGCCGAGATCTTGCGCCAAAGGTCCGTTTTCGATGATCGTCTTCACCTCTTCGTGAATAATCTGCATCAGTTTGGTCTGTTTGGCAGGGTCGGTGTCAAACTGCATAATCAGTCGTGCGCACGAAACCGGATTGATATCCAATCGACCGGCACAACCTACGCCGTACGAGCCACCCTCGCGTTCACGAATCGACTCCAAGTAGCGCGTACTCAGTATTCGCCCAATCAT
>CAVKVE010000024.1:1758-21414 GCA_963659655.1 Bacteroidaceae bacterium
ATGTTGCCCACCAGAATAAAGGTGAAGTCCGCAGGATTTGCAAAACGTTCGCTATAGATTTCCAGGCACTTATCCAGTGTCACCTTGTCCAGTTTCTCTACGCTCCAGATGGTTGTCCGTTCCGAGTGGTTCGTATTGAACACTTGCACCGAGTCCGAGAACGCAGCTTTCGGGTTTTTATCCTTGTTTATCAACTGATTATGCATTAGGCTCATCAGTGTGCTGAATGCATCCTCATCTCGACGCGGGGCAGTGAATTGCAGATATACCAACTGCAGCATCGTTTCAAAATCCTTTATCGACGAGCTACCCGACACCGTCTCCGAATACGAATTGATCGATGCGCTTGTGCTTGCCGTCTTGCCGGCCAATGCTTTTTGCAGGTTGTTGGCCGAGAAATCGCCAAGTCCCATCATGCTCACCGCGCTTGTCGCGAAATCGGCGGCATACAGGTCCTCTGTATTTATCAGCGAGCGTCCGCCCTTCGAGTAAGCGTACAGGCGAATCTCATCCTGCTTAAAGGTAGTCGGTTTCACGAGCACACGCACCCCGTTCGACAGGGTCCATTCCGTCACGCCGTATTCCTCGTTTTGAGCCGTTTTCTTTATCTTTCCGGCTTTCGGCGCTTTCTTTACGAGTTGCGTATCGATGGTTTCCTCTTTCGGAGCCTCAATTTCCTCCTCGTTCACGGTTTTCAGCATTGCAAGTATTTCCTCAGCCGATGGAATTTTCACGCTCTCTTTTTTCGGACCTGTGATAGCAACCGTCGGATTCTCGTGCACCATTTGTTTTGCCACCTCATTGACCATATCCACCTGAATCAGCGGCAGCACGGTCTTGGCGAACTTATACTCCCACTCTATGCCGGGCATCGACTCGTGGTCTTCAAAGTTTCGGATGCATTCCCGTGCAATCGATATGTTACGGCGGGTATCACGCTCGTTGTACGATTTCTCCATGTCGCTTAGGTAGTCGCTTTTTGCACGCTCCAGTTCCGCATTCGTAAATCCGTAACGCTGCATTTTTTCCATCTGCACCAGCAGGTCGTTCAGAGCCTCTTTCTCACGCCCCTCTTTCGGCACCGAAACAGCCACAAACGCATCTTTCAGTTTCACAATCTCGCCGTAGTACGACCCCGCTGCCATAAACGATGCATTCGGGTCGAGAGACAGCTCCGAGAAGCGGTTCTCCAACATATCGTTAATCAACTGATAGAGTATCGACAGCAAATAAGCTTGGTCGGTATTTTGCAGTGCCTCAGGCAGTTGCTCGTGCTTGTATTCCAGCTCGATACGGGTGTTTTGTGCTTCCGGGTCCAGCGCAATAGCCACAAGCGGCTCTTTGTTGTCCTCCACCGTATAGAGAGGGCGTTCTCCACGGTTTGCACGAGCGGGCACATCTGCCCACAGAGCCTTAATTTTCTGCTCTATTTGGTCCACATCAATATCGCCCACCACAATTATCGCCTGATTATCAGGACCATACCATTTCTTGTAGTAGCTGCGCAGTGCATCATAAGCAAAGTTATTAATCACTGCCGTGTCGCCAATCACGTCGCGTTTTGCATATTGGCTTCCCGGATATTTCAGCGCACGAATTTCTTTCCACAACCGGCGGTCAGCCGTGCGTCCCGTACGCCATTCTTCACGAATCACACCACGCTCATCGTCTATCTCTTCGGGCAACAGCAGCAGTCCGCAAGCCCAGTCGTGCAGCACGAGCAGCGCCGAATCCACGATGCCTTCCCGATAGGTCGGCACATCCGACAGGCGGTACACCGTTTCATCGATTGAGGTGTAAGCGTTGATGTTTCCGCCGAAATTCACGCCCACCGACTCAAAGTAGTTGATGATACCTTTGCCGGGGAAGTGTTCCGTTCCGTTGAACGCCATGTGTTCCAAGAAGTGCGCCAATCCGTTTTGGTCGTCCTCTTCCAGCACCGCCCCCACTGCTTGAGCGATATGGAACTCGCAACGCTGTTTCGGTTGTTCGTTGTGGCGAATATAGTATGTCAATCCGTTCTCCAAGTGTCCCACCCGCACATTCGGGTCAATGGGCAGTTTTTCCGGCTCTTGCGCCCCAACTGTCAGCGCTGCCAGCAGCAACGCCATACCAAGCAATCTCTTTTTCATTGTGTTTTAGTTATTATCTGTTGTGTCCGTAGTAGTTTGTGTCGTTTCCGGAGTCTGCGTCGTTTCCGTTTCTACAGTATCCGCTGCCGTTTCTTCCGTCGCTTCCTTTTTCTTGCGGGGCGCACGCTTCTTTTTGGGAGCCGCCTCTGCATTTTCCGCAGCCTCCTCTTTCTTTTCGGCCGCTTTTTCGTTCGCTTCGATTATTTCATCGCCACGACTTTTCCACGGACGGGGTCCCAAGATACGCTCTACATCCTCCGAGGTAATCACCTCTTTTTCTATCAGCAGCTCTGCCATTTGGTGGTGTCCTTCCTTGTTCTCCTCCAATATCTGACGAGCCCGAGCCATCTGTTTGGCAATTATCGCAGCCGTTTCTTGGTCTATCAGCTCAGCGGTCTTGTCCGAATACGGTTTCGTGAATCCGTACCCGTATTGTCCCGTCGAGTCATAGAAGCTGACGTCTTTCAGTTTGTCGCTCATGCCGTAGTAGGCCACCATGGCGTACGCTTGTTTGGTTGCCCGTTCCAGGTCATTCAGCGCACCGGTCGAGGTTTGATGCAAGAACAGCTGTTCCGCAGCTCGTCCGCCCAGCAGCGAGCAGAGCTCATCCAATATATGTCCCTCGTTGGTCAGTTGTCGTTCCTCAGGCAGATACCACGCCGCACCTAACGCCACGCCACGCGGCACAATGGTCACTTTCACCAGCGGGTTTGCATATTCCAGCATCCACGATATGGTCGCATGCCCCGCCTCGTGATAGGCAATCGAGCGTTTTTCCTCTTCGGTCATCACCTTGGTCTTGCGCTCCAGTCCACCCACGATACGGTCCACCGCATCCATAAAATCTTGTTTTCCCACTTTTTTGTGGTCGTATCGAGCCGCAATCAGAGCCGCCTCGTTGCACACATTGGCTATATCTGCCCCCGAGAATCCGGGTGTCTGCTTAGCTAGAAAATCCACATCCACGGTATCGTCCAGCTTCAGCGGACGCAGATGCACGCCAAATATCTCTTTACGCTCTTGCAGGTCAGGCAGTTCCACATGTATCTGTCGGTCAAAACGCCCGGCACGAAGCAGTGCGGGGTCCAGCACATCCGCACGGTTCGTAGCGGCCAGGATGATTACCCCTGTGTTCGTGCCGAATCCGTCCATTTCCGTCAGCAGCTGATTCAGCGTCGATTCCCGCTCATCGTTTCCGCCCGTCATAGCATTTTTTCCACGCGCACGCCCTACGGCGTCAATCTCATCAATAAATATGATCGCGGGTGCTTTCTCTTTGGCCTGTCGGAATAGGTCGCGCACACGGCTTGCTCCCACGCCGACAAACATCTCCACAAAGTCGCTACCCGACATCGAGAAAAACGGCACGCCTGCCTCGCCGGCCACTGCTTTTGCGAGCAGCGTCTTACCCGTACCCGGAGGGCCTACCAACAGCGCGCCCTTTGGAATTTTTCCGCCGAGCACCGTGTATTTTTTCGGATTTTTTAGGAACTCCACAATCTCTTGCACCTCTTGTTTTGCCCCCTCCAGTCCGGCGACATCTTTGAAGGTCACCTTGCTGGCGTTATCTTTGTCGGTCACTTGTGCTTTTGCCTTACCAACGCCGAAGATACCGCCCATGCCGCCTGCAGCGCCCCCGCTGGTTATTCCACGGGTCATCCATACAAAGAAGAACACCAGCAGCAGTATCGGGAACAGGTTCGCAATAATCAGATACCAGTAGTTCTTGGTCTGCTTATAGGTCACGTCAATAGCCGTCTGCCCTGCCTCTTTACGATGCGCATTCGTTTGGTCTATATACTTCGAGAACTCCTCTACGCTTGGTATCTTTATCGACAATTTGCCTTTTACGGCCTCGCCACGCGCCTGCTCACCAAATACGAGCGCATAGTTTTGCGGGCGGATGTTTGCTTCCAGATGGTTGTCGTCATACACAGTCACCGACTTCACGGCATCCGCTTCTATGTAGGCGGTAAATTTGGTGTAGCTCAGTTCTTTCTCGTTGCCGGCCACCGAGTCGCCAAATAGCCACGCTGCCAACAGCAGAAAGGCCACTGCATACAGTAGCCAACTCAGCCAGCGGAAACGAGGTTTCTGTGGTTTTTGTCCGTTTTTGAGGGGTTGTTTGTTCAGGTCTTCGTTCTTCATACGCAGTTATTGTTCGGGTTTATTCATCAGGCAGTTCCGTCACCTTGCCGTCTGCCCACAGGTGTTCTATGTCATAGAACTCGCGCGGTTCGCGCTGCATGATATGGACAAATACCGTGCCATAGTCCATGGCTATCCATTCGGCGTTTTCCTGTCCTGCCACGCTCATTGGATGCACATGCGTTTGGGTGCGTACATAGTCGTCCACCTCATCCGCAATGGCGCTCACTTGCGTGGCACTATTGCCCTCTGCTATCACCATAAACTCCGCCGGAGCTTCTTTAATTTTTTTCAGGTCAATGGTCACAATGCGCGTTCCCTTGCGGTTGCGTATTCCTTCCACTATCGTTTCCACCAGTTTTTTAGTCGATATTTCTTTCATCGTTTTGTTCGTTTTTTCGTATCGTTGTGTATTTGTTTTTTAGAATAGACAGACGGAGTTTGTCTGTTCAAACCCCGTCCGCCGACATCCTATTTTTGTTTGGTTATCAATACCTTAGAAGTATTTCGTTTCCGTGCCGACAATCGAGCTGAGCAGGTTGTTTGCCAGTCGGCTTGCCCCGAAGCGGAAGCTTTCATTGTTGAGCCAGTCCTCGCCCAGAATCTCTTTCACCAGCGTGTAGTGTTGCACCGCCTCTTCGGTGGTCGAAACTCCGCCGGCAGGCTTGTAGCAAACTTTCTCGCCGGTCTTTTCTTTCCAGTCTTTTATGGCGTGGCACATCACGTAGGTAGCTTCCGGCGTGGCATTTACGGCTATTTTTCCGGTCGAGGTTTTAATAAAATCTGCTCCCGCAGCCATAGCCAGAATCGATGCCTTGTAGATGTTTTCCGCCGTTTTCAACGCCCCCGTTTCCAGAATCACCTTCAGGTGTGCCGAGCGAATAGCCGCCTTTATCTCGCTTATCTCGTCAAACACTTCTTGGTATTTGCCCTCCAAGAACTTACCTATCGAGATCACGATGTCTATCTCCGTTGCGCCGGCAGCCACAGCCATCGCCGCTTCCGCCACTTTCACTTCAATAAAGGTCTGCGAAGCAGGGAATCCGCCTGCTACGGCAGCAATGCCAATCGGTTCGGTCAGTGTGTCGTGTGCCGTTTCCACCAGTGCAGGATAGACGCACATAGCTGCCACATTCGGAATGTTCGGGAAGTTTTTGCTGAATGCATTCACTTTCTCCGCCATGCCTGCCACTTTGGCAGTTGTATCATCGCCGTTCAGGGTGGTCAGGTCTATTTGGTGCAAGCACTGTTTCCAAACCTCCACATGATTATTCTCTGCAAAATGCTCTTCTATTATCTTTGCCGTTGCGGCCTTCACTTGCGCGTCATCCTGATTGCAATTGTATTGCGCAAACAGTTCCTCAAATTTTTCCATATTGTTCTTTGGTGTTTCTTATTTTTGTATTAGTTGTTTTCCTCCATGTCTTGTATGCGTCCGATGATGGTCTCGTTGCCGCAAACCACATCGCCCACTTCCACAAACATCTCCGTGTCCAAGGGCAAGTACATATCCACGCGCGAACCTAATTTAATGAATCCGAGGTGCGTGTTTCGGTGCGATTGTTTGCCGGCACGCGCGTAGGTCACAATGCGTCGAGCCATGGCTCCGGCTATCTGCCGCACCGCAATCTGCACTTTCGATGGCGTTTCTATCACCACTAACGAGCGCTCGTTTTCCGTACTCGATTTGGGCAGCCACGCACCCTTATGCCGTCCTTTTTGGTGTTCCGATACCAGTATCGTTCCCTCTATGGGGTACCAGTTTGCATGCACATTGAAGGGCGACATAAATATGCTCACCTGCAGCCGCTCCTCGTGGAAGTACTCGTTTTCCATAGTGGGTTCCACCACTACCACACGCCCGTCTGCAGGCGCTATCAAGAAGTTCGGGTCATCCACTTCCACCACCCGAACCGGGTTACGGAAGAAGTAGGTCACAAAGGTCAGCAGTATCGCTGTCAGTATCAGGATTACCGCAAAAATCCAATGCGGCGAATAGATATACACCAGCACATTAATGATAAACAGTGCCATCACCAGTCCGATGATGGTGTTGCGTCCTTCTCTGTGTATATGCAGGCGTTTAATGGGTTTTCGTTTCATTGCCATTGGGTATAAGGGAATTTACTCAACATCTCCGCTGCTTGGTCAATTCCCGCTTGCAGTTTCTTGTCCAGCATCATTTTGAACATCATCGGCAGGTCGGCTTTCAGGGTCAGTTTCAGCCGCGTATCCGTCGGGCTCACCTCTTTCATCTGTATCCAGAAGTTAGCCTCCACGGGTATGTTTTCCGCTCCGAATTTCAGCGTATCGTTTTCGATTCTGTCGACAATCGCAATGGATATTTTCTGTCCCAATCCATCCACTTTCATCCGCACGCGGTCGGCGCTTATTTCCAGTTCCTGCACTTTGTCTTGCGGAATCAGGTCGCGCACCTTTTCGATGTTTTCAAGGTTGCCGAGCACCTTGTATATCTGTTCCGCCGATGCGGCAGCCGAACAAATTTTGCTTTCGTATTTTACTTCTGACATAGTCTTATTTCTTCCATTTTGCGGGGTTCTTGTGCCAAGCACGCAGCGTAGCAATATCCTCTTCCGAGAATATTCCGTCCGTTTCGGCTTGTGCCACCACCGACTCAAAGTTGGTCAGCGCCACCAGTGGTACATCCTCTTCGGTCAGCATGCGCTTCGAGGCGGCCATTTGGTAGTCAAACAGTGCCACCACTGCTTCTACGGTGCAGCCATTGCTGCGTACCGCATCTATCACTTTCTGTATATTATGCCCCAAATTTACCTGATTTTCAATGATTACCACGCGTTGGCGAGGGCGCAGGTCGCCTTCTATTTGGTTTTCCAATCCGTGGTCTTTCGGGGTCGGATGCACATAGATGTACGGCAGTGCCAATTGTTCTGCCACCAACACGCCGTGCGCAATGGCATTGATGGCCACGCCCGCTATCACATCCGCATCCGGAAATTGTTCCGCCACCGTTCGTGCCAACTCCAGCTTAATAAAGTTGCGCATATAGGTGTACGAGAATATCTTTCTGTCATCAAAGTAAACCGGTGATTTCCAACCATTTACCCATACAAATGGGTTATTCGCCTGTACGCGAAAGGTTTTCAGTTGCAGCAGCTTTTTTGCCACCAGGAGTTCTTGTGTTTCCATACGGGAGGTCGATTTTCTATGTATCGTTACTTAGGTTTATGTCCACCTAATTTAGGTTTATCCACACTTTCAAGCAGGCAAAGGTACTGCTTTTTTTTCAAATATACAAGTCCCCGTCCCCGCCTTATTCGTTTTCTCGGTTCTTTTCCAATCGTTTTCGGTATTTTTCTATCTGCAACTGTGTCATTTTCAGTTGGGTATCCAATTTCTGAATATCTTGCACCACCACCCCGAATTGATAGGTGGTCATCAGGGCTTTTTTGTCGTTTTGCGACAGATAGAAAACCTCGCGCGATTTTGTTCCTTCGTAGGTCACCCGCACCCGTCCGGCTCCGTATGCATCCACAAAATGCAGGAACTGCACGGCGTCCTCGCCCGTCAGCGTCAGCGTTTCGTGCCATCCTTCGGTCTCAAAGGCATGCGCCGTTCCGTGGAATCGATTTTCCAAGTTTTCCCCTTCGCCTTGTACGGCAGTCAGCGTCACGGCATCCATTCCGATGGCTTTAGCGCCATAATAGAAGCACTTCACCTCTATTTTTCCGTTGTCCCACACAATGGCTTGCAGGTAGTTGCGAGCCGTGTTGTTGCCCGTTCGGAGCAGTTTGTGGGTGTAGCGGCCGTTGTCCTCGTATTTCTCGTTCTTTTCGTACGAGAATTCGCACATCAGCGAGTCTGCTTGCGGCAACAGTGTCTGCTTCACCGAGTCGTAGTACGCCCACGAGCGTTCCTGTTCTGTCAGTGCTACACTGTCTTGTTGATGTTTTTCCGCTTGTCGTTCGGCGGCCGTTTTTTGTTTCGGCGAGCAGGCGGTCCCTACCAGCACCGAACCAAGAAGCATCATTTTCCAAATTTTCCTCATTTCGTTCTGCTTTTTCATTTGCCTGCAAAGGTACGCATTTTTTACGAAAAACGAAAAAAACCGAAGAAAAGTTGTACAAGCGAAAAAAAATGGGTAATTTTGCGGCGGAAAAATGCGAAGACCGTCGAAGCCTGTCGAAGGCCGTCAGAACCGTGCAGCCTTTTTGGGCAAAATGTGCGATGTATGCGAGTCCTTTTATCCCCTGAAATGCCATCCTTTTTTTGGGGCGGTAGTGCATGAAAGAGGGTTTTACGGTCATTTTTCCGGCGTTCATCGCCCTACCTTGATAATTTACAAAAACACAAACTCAATTTTATAGTATGAAAAAAGGTTTATTTCTGTCTATCATTGCAGTAGCAATGTTGGCATCGTGCAGCAAGACACTGCCGAAACCGGAAGAGATTACCGTTAACCCGAACCCGCTCGCAGTAGTAGGCAACAAGGTTAATGCGGACATCACCGGTACATTCCCTGCTAAGAAATTCGCTAAGAAAGGCGTTCTCACCGTCACTCCGGTGTTGAAATATGCGGGTCAGGAGTCTGTTGGCGAGCCTGTCACCTACATTGGTGAGAAGGTTAAGGACAACGGCAAGCAGGTCAACTACAAGCAGGGCGGTCAATACTCGCAGTCTTGCAGTTTCGACTATGTTCCCGCTATGGACAAGTCGGAGTTGTACCTTCGCTTCACCGCTAAGGTAGGCAAGAAGGAGATCGAGATTCCCGATCTTAAGATTGCCGATGGTTTGGTAGCCACCGCTAAGTTGGCTCAGGCAGGCGACAACAAGTCGGTCGTTACGCCCGACAAGTTCCAGCGTGTCATCCAAGAGGTTCAGGAGGCTGACATCAAGTTCTTGATTCAGCAGTCCAATCTCCGTAGCTCGGAGACCGGCTCGCAGGCTGTTAAGGACCTTCGTGCTGCCATCAAGGAGGCTAACTCGAACGAGAAGAAAGCCATCAACAAGTTGGAGGTTAGCGGTTACGCCAGCCCGGAAGGTGGTCTTGATTTGAACACCAAGTTGGCTACCGATCGTCAGAAGAACGCACAGAAGTTCTTGCAGAACCAGCTCAAGAAGGACAAGGTTAAATCGGCCGTTGCTTCCGACATCACTGCAGAAGACTGGGCAGGTTTCCAGGCAGCTATGGAGAACAGCAATATGCAGGACAAGGATCTCGTTTTGCGTGTGTTGAGCATGTATAGCGATCCCGAGGAGCGTGAGGCACAGATCAAGAACTTGAGCAGCGTTTATAAGACCATCGCCGAGGAGATCCTTCCGGAGCTCCGTCGCAGCCGTCTTATCCTCACCACTGACCTCATCGGTAAGTCGGATGACGAGATCAAGGAGTTGGCTAAGAACGATCCCGCTCAGCTTTCTGTTGAGGAGTTGCTCTATGCTGCTACTCTGACCAACGACAACGCCGAGAAATTGGCTATCTATCAGAAGGTGGCTGACCAGTTCGGCGACTATCGTGCTTACAACAACATGGGTCAAATCTACTTCGAGCAGGGCAATATCGCAGAGGCACGCCGTGCATACAGCAAGGCTCTCGAGATTCAGCCCAACGATGCAGATGTCAACTACAACGCAGGTTTGGCAGCTATGGCTGACGGCGACCTCGCTAAGGCTGAGGAGTATCTTGGCAAGGCAGCAGGCACCAACGGAAATCTCTCCGCTGCTATGGGTACCCTCTATACGATGAAGGGTGACTACAAGGCTGCTAAGTCGGCTTACGGCAATACGGCTACCAACAATGCAGCCGTTCAGCAGATCCTCAACGAGGACTATGCAGCTGCTCGCCAGACTTTGGCTAATGTCAAGGAGCCGAACGCTACCACCGCTTATCTTACCGCAGTGGTTGCCGCTCGCACCAACGACCGTGACGCTGTTTATAGCAACATGAAGACTGCAGTCGCTAAGGACGCAAAACTGAAAGCGAAAGCTCAGAACGATATTGAGTTCTCTAAGTATGCAGAGGACGCTACGTTCCAGGCTATCGTTAAGTAATTTTTCATTCACGAAGAGGGTTTGCCACACACTTTGGGCAAACCCTCTTTTTTCTATACCTAAAATTCTATGTCCGTTTTATTTCCCAAGACGCCCAAGATGCCCGAGTGGGACTACCGCCCTATCTATTACGATAAGGACAAGGAGAAGCGCGAGGAGCGCAAAGCCACGCTGCATCGTGGTTCGTTCCGCGAGGAGCATGAGAAAAACATGGGCGAGATGCGTCGCCGCAATCGTTCCAAACTCGGCTTTTGGTTGGCTCTGCTTGCCTTAGCCGCCATTTTATTCTATTTTTTGAGTTAGTTCCTACGGCACCTACCCCAAGAAGGAACTATGTAACTACGAAATTTACGCACTGCTGTGGATATTATTCATCTCTTACCCGATAGCGTCGCCAACCAGATTGCAGCCGGCGAGGTCATTCAGCGCCCGGCCTCTTGCCTCAAAGAGTTGGTTGAGAACAGCTTAGATGCCGGGGCCACCCGCATCCAAGTCATTGTCCGTGATGCAGGCCGCACCCTTTTTCAGGTGGTGGACAATGGTTCGGGGATGAGTGAGACCGATGCCCGTATGGCGTTTGAGCGCCATGCTACGTCCAAGATTCGCACGGCGCAAGATCTTTTTTCCTTGCGCACGATGGGTTTTCGTGGCGAGGCGTTAGCCAGTATCTGTGCCGTGGCGCAGGTCGAGGTACTTACCCGCCGTGCCGAAGACGAGATCGGCACCCGCCTCGAGATAGACGGTTCTACGGTGGTTCTGCAAGAGCCGTATCAGTGCCCCGTCGGCACCAATATCAAGGTCAAGAACCTTTTCTATAATGTCCCTGTTCGCCGCAAGTTTCTCAAAACCGACCAAACCGAACTGCGTAACCTGCTGACCGAGTTCTACCATATTGTTTTGGTCTATCCTAAGGTGCAATTCACCTTTGTCCACAACGATGAGATTGTGCTTGAGTTGCCGGCAGGCACCGAGAAGCAGCGTATCGAGGGCGTCTTTGGCAAGGGCACAGGCCGTGCCTACACCGCTTCGTTTGTCGATATTCACACCGACACCGACCTTGTTTCCATTCGAGGATTTGTCAGCAAGCCCGAGTCGGCTACCCGCAACGCCCAGCAATACTTTTTTGTCAATGGGCGGTATATGCGCCACCCCTATTTTCAGAAAGCCGTGTTGGCAGCCTATTCCGGTATGCTCGCCACCGACTACCAGCCCTCTTTCTTCATCTATTTCGATATTGCCCCCGAGTCTATCGATGTCAATATCCACCCCACCAAGACCGAAATTAAGTTTGCCGACGAGCAAACCGTTTTCCAAATACTCATGGCCTCCGTGCGTGAGGCACTCGGCAAGTTCACTCTTGCCCCCACCATCGATTTCAACCGCAGCGGCGAGATAGAGATGCCTGCCCGCACCTCCGGTTCTTCTGCTGCGCCTACTATATCCATCGATTCGTCCTACAATCCCTTCAAGTCCCGCTCTTCCTATTCTTCACCCGACTTTTCACAAGGCTCGCAGGACTATTCTCGCACTTCGCAGGACTTTTCCCGTTCTCAGCAGGACTTTTCCCGTTCCGTTCCTTCGGGTTGGGATCGCCTCTATACCCCCGCTCCGTCGGCGACCGATTTTTCGGGCAGTGCGCAGGGCTTTTCCCGAACCACTCCCGAACCAACTCCGATGGTGGACACCGGTTCCCTCTTCGATTACGATTGGTCGTCCGTGTCCCCGTGGCAGTATGCAGGCAAGTACATCCTTACTCCCTCCCCGATTGGGCTATTGCTCATCCATCAGCACCGTGCGCATGCCGCAGTGTTGTATGCTCAGTATATCGAGCAACTGACCTCGTCGCGTGGCAGTATGCAGCAGCTTCTCTTTCCGGAGATTCTCGATTTGAGCGCAGACGATATGGTGCTTATCGAGCCTTTGCTTGCCGATTTGCGCACCATCGGCTTCGATTTGGAGCAGTTTGGCAAGACTTCCTACAGTGTCAATGCCGTTCCCTCGCTTTTGGGCGACCAAAGCGCCCTGCCGGCGCTGCAACACATCTTGCAGTCCGTTCGCGAAACCGGAGCCAACGCATCCGATGAGTGGCGCAAGCGCATAGCCTTGTCCCTTTCGGGTGACACCGCCATTCCGTATAATAAGACGCTCACCGAGGCGGAGATGCGCGACCTGCTCGTGCGTCTGTTCGCTCTCCCCGAGTACCGCCACACGCCGGACGGCAAGCGCATCATTGCGGTCTTCACCGAAGATGAACTGAGCAAGCGCTTCTAAAAAATCGGCATTTCCCCAAAAACGCCTTATAAAACACCCATCCTATATGAAACGACTCATCTATGCCTTTGCGGCACTCGTTCTGCTCGCAGGCTGCCAACCCAAAGCCACCACCCTCACCATTCTCCATACCAACGACACCCACTCGCAGGTAGAGCCCAAATCCAATGGATTGGGCGGTTATGCCCGCCGCATGGGCTATATTGAGCAGCAGCGGCAGCAAGACCCGAATCTGCTTCTGCTCGATGCCGGCGATTTCTGTCAGGGAACGCCCTATTTCAACTTTTTCCACGGCCGTGTAGAGGTGGATGCGCTCAACCGCATGGGCTACGATGCCGCCACGCTCGGCAACCACGAGTTTGACAATGGTCTTGATACCTTGGCGGCTGTCCTTCGCATGGCAAAATTTCCGATTGTCTGCGCCAACTACCGGGTCGAAGGTACCCCGCTCGAAGGAATAGTCCGCCCCTATACCATTATCCGTCGTGGCGGGCTTAAGATCGGCATTTTCGGTTTGGGCGTGCAGCCGAAAGGGCTTATTGCGGACAAGAATTTCCAACCCATCCAATACCTTGCCCCCTACCCCGTAGCCCAAGAGATGGCCACCCTGTTGCGGGACAAGAAGAACTGCGATGTCGTTATCTGCCTCAGCCATTTGGGCACCTACGCGGGCGCACCGGGCGACTATTGCGATGTCGAGATGGCGGCACAGACGCGCGACATCGATGTCATCATCGGCGGCCACACGCACAAGGTCTACGACTCGTTGCGTATTGCCAACCTCGATGGCGTTGAGATACCTGTAGTCCAGATGGGCAAGAGTGGCATCAATATCGGTCGCATCACCCTCACCCTCTCCGAATAACCTAAATAAAGAGAAAAAGGAAAAACGAGAGAAGAGAAAGAGAAAAGAGAATAGAAAGAGAAGAATAGAAGAAAGAGAATAAGGAAAAGGAATAAGAAAAAAACAGGGCAAAAAATCCCCTGTTTCCCGAACCACTCCCGAACCAACTCCAAAGAAAACCTGAAGAAAACCCGAACCACTCCCGAACCAACTCTATAGATTTCCGAAAGCATTTCTCTACATTTCTCATTATATCCCCACAAAAAAATCGGGTAAGGACTTTGTCCTCACCCGATTTTTCTTTATGTAATACCTTTGTATCGCCTACTTACTCAGCCTTTCCGTCCGAGCCCAGCACATTGATAATCTTGTGTTTGTAGAGCTCCTCCATCAGGTCGCGAGCAGGTCCGCAGTACTTACGCGGGTCAAACTCAGCAGGTTTCTCCCAGAATACCTTACGAACCGCTGCGGTGAACGCCAGACGGCTGTCTGAGTCGATGTTAATCTTGCAAACAGCGCTCTTGGCTGCCTTGCGGAGCTGCTCCTCAGGAATACCTACAGCAGCCTGCAGTTTTCCTCCGTATTTGTTAATCATATCCACATACTCTTGCGGAACCGACGATGAGCCGTGCAGTACGATTGGGAAGCCCGGCAATTTCTCCATCACGGCGTCGAGTACATCGAATGCCAATGGAGGAGGAACCAAGCGGCCGGTTTTCGGATCTTCGGTGCACTGTTCGGGTTTGAACTTGTATGCGCCGTGGCTCGTACCAATCGAGATAGCCAGCGAGTCGCAGCCCGTGCGGGTAGCGAAATCAATTACCTCCTCAGGCTTTGTGTAGTGGCTCTCTTCAGCGGCAACCTCATCCTCTACACCGGCAAGTACGCCGAGCTCAGCCTCAACGGTTACATCGTATTGGTGTGCATATTCTACCACCTTGCGGGTCAGTGCAATGTTCTCCTCGTAGGGAAGTGCCGAGCCGTCAATCATCACGCTCGAGAAGCCGAAATCAACGCAGCTCTTGCAGAGTTCGAAGCTGTCTCCGTGGTCGAGGTGAAGTACAATCTGCGGCTTCTCCCACCCCAGTTCTTTAGCATATTCCACTGCGCCTTGTGCCATATAGCGGAGCAGTGTTTGGTTTGCGTAGTTGCGTGCGCCTTTCGAAACTTGCAGAATAACCGGGCTTTTTGTCTCGGCCGAAGCCTTTACGATAGCCTGCAGTTGTTCCATGTTGTTGAAGTTAAAGGCAGGAATAGCATATCCGCCTTTGATAGCCTTCGCAAACATCTCACGGGTGTTTACAAGACCTAATTCTTTGTAACTTACCATAATGTGTTTTGATTTAATGGGTATTATTATGTTTATATCTTGCTTATTATTCTTGCTTATTATATTTGGCTATTTTGCTTAATATATTTTGCTTATTATACTCTGCGTATCGTTTTTTTGCTTAATATATATAGCTTACTGTTTTGCCTTAGGACTCCCGAACCAACTCCGTCATTCCGTCTTGCGGCTTGCCAACACGAAGTATACAATCAGCGCTATATACGCAGCGATTCCTACTATGGCGGCCCCGTTCGACGCTGCCCACTCCGTCATAAAGCACTCTACTCCGCAGAACTTTATCACAGCGCTCACCACGCCCATCAGCGCACCGCCGGCAATGAACCCGCTCGCTATCAGCGTACCTTTGTCTTGCCGCTTCTGTGCCATCACTTCTGCCTGCTCGCCATCCTTGTTGCGTTTGCGGCTGACCCACCACGAGATAGCGCCACCCACCAACAGCGGAGTGTTCAGACTCAGCGGGATGAACATGCCCAGCGCAAATGCCAACACAGGCACGCCCATTTGATTGAGTATCAGTGCCAAGATAGCCCCGGCCAGATAGAGCATCCACGGTGCCCCTTGTCCGCTCATCAGCGGTTCTATCACCGCCGCCATTGCATTGGCTTGCGGAGCGACCAGCGCATTTTCTCCCGTAAATCCGTAGGTCTTGTTCAGTATTATCATCACGCCGCCCACGGTGGCCGCCGAAACGAGCGTTCCGAGGAACTTCCAGGTCTCTTGTTTTTTGGGCGTTGTACCAATCCAGTATCCGATTTTCAGGTCGGTGATAAATCCGCCCGCCATCGACAGAGCCGTACAAACCACACCGCCAATCACCATGGCGCCGACCATTCCGCTCGACCCTTTCATGCCGATAGCCACAAATATCACCGATGCAATGATCAGCGTCATCAGCGTCATTCCGCTCACGGGGTTGCTGCCCACAATGGCAATCGCATTCGCAGCCACCGTCGTAAATAGGAACGCTATCACAGCCACCACCACAAACGCCACAATGGCTTGCCAAAGGTTATGCAGCACACCTAACCAGAAGAATACCAGCGTAATAAGCAATGCCGCTGCAATCGCAATCACCAAGAACCGCATGCTCAGGTCTTTTTCCGTGCGCAGCGAAGCCTCAGCCACCGCCTTGCCTTTTCCGCCCAACTCTTTGCCGGCCAGTCCGACCGCCGATTTTATCACGCCCCAGCTCTTCACGATGCCTATCATTCCGGCCATTGCAATCGCACCGATACCGATGTTTCGCCCGTAGTCCGTGAATAGCACTTGTGCATCCACACTTTCCATTCCGGGCAGTGTTCCGAGCATAGGCAGCAGCACCCACCATACAAAGAACGAACCGGCGCAAATCACTGCCGCATATTTCAGTCCGATGATGTAGCCCAATCCGAGAACGGCCGCACTCGTGTTTATCGAGAACACCAACTTGCATTTTGCGGCCAACGCCTCGCCCCATCCCGTCATGCGGGTGGAAAGACTTTCCGTCCAAAGTCCGAAGGTAGATACCACAAAGTCATATAGTCCGCCAATGCCTGCCGCCCAAATCAGCGGTTTGGCTTGGTTGCCTCCTTGTTCGCCCGACACCAGCACTTGCGTGGTCGCCGTGGCCTCAGGGAACGGGTATTCGCCGTGCTTTTCCTGTACGAAATACTTACGGAATGGGATCAGGAACAGAATACCCAAGCACCCGCCGAGCAGCGACGACATGAATATCTGCATAAAATTCACCGTTATGTCGGGATATTTTGCTTGCAGAATATAGAGAGCGGGCAGAGTAAATATCGCACCTGCCACAATCACGCCCGATGAGGCGCCAATCGATTGAATTATCACGTTCTCGCCCAGCGCATTTTTGCGTTTGAAGGCGGACGAGAGTCCCACCGCAATGATAGCAATCGGTATGGCTGCTTCAAACACTTGCCCCACTTTCAGTCCCAGATAGGCAGCCGCTGCCGAAAAGATAACCGCCATCAGCACCCCCATCAGCACGCTGTACGGGGTCACCTCCGCATAGTTTTGTGTCGGTTTGAGTATCGGAGTATATTTTTCCCCGGGTTTCAGGGGACGATTTGCATTTTCCGGAAGTTGTACCTTCTCTTGCTTCATTTCTTGTTTAGCCTCTTGTTGTGTCATTTTCTCCATTTTACTTGCTTTGCTATTCTTTTGCTACTCTACTTGCGTTACTACCAACAGCACCTGCATCATATTCCCGGCACTTGCGTTACTACAAACAGTACGCGCATCATATTCTCGGCACCCGCGTTACTACCTACAGCACCCGCGTCATGTTCACAGCACTCGCATCGCTATTAGCAGCCATAAAACAATATTTCCTAATATACTTTTTTTGCCGTAACAGGCACAAAGGTACGATATTTTTTTGAAGTGGGCAAAAAGGCTTTCCGATTATTTCCATTCCGCTATGTACATTTGACAAATTTCCCTTACCACTCCCGAACCATCCCTCTTGCTCCCGCCATTTTTGCTCATCTCATAATTTCTTTGTACCTTTGTGGCGCGAAAACGATAGATTCGGCGCGAAAAAGATTGTTTTATTATGTATTTTGACGAATTAGCTCTGTCGGACGAGGTGTTAGATGCGCTTTGGGACATGCATTTTGATACCTGCACCCCCGTCCAAGAAAAAACCATTCCCGTTATCTTAGAGGGTCACGATGTCATCGCTTGTGCGCAGACGGGCACCGGCAAGACGGCCGCATATATACTGCCGTTGCTTACCAACCTGCAGTACGACCACCACGACCCGTCCAAACTCAACGCTATCATTATGGCTCCCACGCGCGAGTTAGCGCAACAGATCGACCAGCAGATGGAAGGATTCGGCTTCTATGTGCCGTTCTCATCCGTTGCCATCTATGGGGGCGAGAGCGGAGCGTGGGGCACACAGGTCGCAGGCTTGCAGAAGGGTGCCGACATTGTCATTGCCACGCCGGGGCGTCTTTTGAGCCAGCTCAATATCTATGATGTCGATTTCTCCGGTGTCAAATACTTCATTTTGGACGAAGCAGACCGTATGCTCGATATGGGATTTTACGATGATATTCTCAATATTGTGCGTCGATTGCCGAAGGAACGCCAAACCATCATGTTCTCCGCCACGATGCCCGACAAGATTTGCCGCATGGCGAAAGCCATCATGCAGTCGCCTGTCGAGGTGCAAATTGCGGTGTCCCGCCCGCCCGAAACCATCCACCAGATGGCGGCCTACCTCTACGATGCACAGAAAACCGCTATGGTACAGCATATTTTGGAGGGTCGTGGGCTTAAGAAAGTCATTCTTTTTGTCGGCAAGAAGCAGAAGGTGCGCGATCTTACCCGTGCGCTCCGTGCCAAGCATATCGATGCCCGTGCCATGTTCTCCGATTTGGAGCAGAAAGAGCGTGATGAGGTGATGCTCGATTTCCGCAACGGCAAGGTCGATGTGCTGGTGGCCACCGACATCATCTCCCGTGGTATCGATGTCGATGATGTACCGCTCGTTATCAACTACGATGTACCGCACGATGCGGAGGACTATGTCCATCGTATCGGCCGTACCGCACGCGCCGAGAACAAGGGTGAGGCCATCACGCTTGTCAATCCCGATGATGCCCGCTATTTCGGTCGCATCGAGCAATTCCTGAAAAAGAAGATTGAGCGTATCGAGGTGCCAGCCGCTTTGGGCGAGACGCCTAAAGAAAGCGAATACGCCACTCGTTCGGGTAAAGGTTGTTCAGGCGGTTCCCGACATTCTTCGCGAAACCGAGGGGGACATTCTCGTACGCCAAAAGCACCACGCCGATAGGCATATTTTCCACCGCTCCTAATGCTTCCGTGCGCAGGTACGACAGGGCTTGTTCGCGTGTCAGGGGCATACTTCGAAAGGCTTCCCGACGGAAGTCTTTCGCCATACTCAGGCTATGCTGTGGCACGATGTTCTTTCCCCGCTCCTCACTCAGTCCGAATCCGGTCGAGATACAAGTCAGTTGTGTCGATAGATAATCGATCAGTTCTTTGTATTTTGCAGGGTAAGCGGTCGTAAATCGGTCGTTTTGCCGAATAGCCCATCGTTCCGGGTGCTGCAGCCATTGGCGTATCTCTTTTTCGCCGGTCACAGGCACCGCTGCTCGTTTTTGAGGCCGTATCTTAAAGGGTGCAAAGCCCGCCTCTCGTTTCCGCAGCACACAGATATAGAATCCTTCCCCTTTTGTTTTATGCGGATAGAAGTGGTATCCCGCCCCACTTTCCACGATACCCCACGACGGGTCGTAGTCCAGTGGCAATATCTCCGCCCCCAGCTCGGTTGCTATCCATTGTGCATTTTGCTCATCCTCTTTGCGGTTAAAGGTGCAAGTCGAATAGATCAGTATTCCTCCGGGTTTCAGTGCCGACCACACATCGCTCAGTATGCTTCGTTGCCGTTCCGCACACATGGTCACATTCTGCAGGCTCCATTCTTCCCGTGCCTGCATATCTTTTCGGAACATTCCTTCGCCCGAGCAGGGCGCATCCACCAGCACGCAGTCAAACAGGTTTTCGCACCGTTCCCCGTATTCTGCCGCCGTGTTGTGTGTCACCACCGTGTTGCCGTTTCCCCATTTTTGAATGTTTTCCGATAGGATAAACACCCGTTGCCGCACCACCTCGTTGCTCAGCAGCAGTCCTTCGTGTCCCAGAAATTCGCTTATCAGGGTCGATTTTCCGCCCGGTGCCGCACACAGGTCAAGCACCACGCTGTCTTTGGACACATATTGTTCCAGTGCTTGTTGCACAAACATCGAGCTTGCTTCCTGCACGTAGTAGCACCCCGCATGAAACAGCGGGTCGAGCGTAAATTGCGGCCGTTCCGACAGATAGTACCCGTCCTCATGCCACGGCAC
>CAVKVE010000024.1:21673-26148 GCA_963659655.1 Bacteroidaceae bacterium
TTTTCTATTCCCCGTACATGCGCCTTACCTACTTTCTCTCGCAGCCTTTATTGTGCGGCCACTTTGCTCATAAATTTCTCTCTGTCCACCACGAAACGCAGGTGTTTTCCTTCGCCTATCAGCGTATCGCCCTGATAAGCAGCTATGTGGAAGTAGAGTTTCCGTCCGTCTATTTCCGTCAGTGTAGCCTCAGCCCGCACTTCTTGTCCTACGGCAGTCGGGCGCAGGTGGCTGCTTTCTATCTGTCCGCCCACGGTGGTCGACCCTTCGGGCAGTTCTGTTTTCACGGCCAGCATCGCCGCATTTTCCATCAGTGCCATCATGCGAGGCGTTGCCAGCACGGGCATATCGCCGGAGCCTAAAGCGATCGCCGTATCTTTTTCCGTCACCAACAGTGTGGTGATATGTTTCAATCCTATTTCCATATATATATAATTTCTATTACACAAAATTTCCTCCCCAAAACCCACTCTCAACTTTCAACTCCAAAACTGTCCTAACCCCTCTACTACTAAAAGAACCCTCAACTAATCTTTCCCTTTCCACACGCACACTTCCGCTCCGGTTTGTTCGCCTAAATATCGGGACAGCACAAAGAAGTAGTCGCTCAGTCGGTTCACATACCGCATATATTCCGCCATTTTCGGGTCTTTTTGTGCGGTTTCATCTTGTCCCACAAAGGCCACCATCGCACGCTCCAATCGTCTTGTCACGGTTCGACATATATGGCATCGTGCCACCACCTCATTTCCGGCTGGCAACACAAACGCACGCAGCGGTTTCAGGGTCGCCTGCATCGCATCGATTCGTTGTTCCAAGTGGTGCGTGTCGTTTTCCCCTATCCAGTCGCCCTCAGCGCAAGCCAGTGCAGCCCCGAGGTCAAACAGTCGGCTCTGTATCTCCGCCAGTTCCGCATCTGTGTCTGCGCTTGTAGCAGGCAGGGCAGCCCGCAGCAGTCCCACAAAACTATTCAGTTCATCCGCTGTTCCGTACATTTGCAGCCGTTCATCGGCTTTCGAAACGCGTTGGTTGTTTGCGAGCGAGGTCGTCCCCGCATCGCCTGTTTTGGTGTAGATGGGCATAAGGTCTCCTTTCTCCGACTAAATCCGCAGTCGGTAGTTTTTATGCATATAGTGTGGGTCGAATAGCACGATACCTATGTGGAATAGGTCCATCGTGCTTGTCACGCCCTCTTCTTGTTCTATTTGTCGCCATGCTCGCTCCATTTCTTGGGAGTGGTGAATATCATCCACCACCACGATGCTTTTCTCTCCCGCTCGTTGCCGCAGCTGTCGGAAGTATCGCAGCGTCGCCTCCTCCGTATGGTTCGCGTCTATATAGGCTATATCGATTGTCCCCGCCTGCTCTTTCAGAAAAGCCGCCAGCGTGTCGTCAATGTTTCCTTCTATCAGATTCACATTCTTCGCGCCCACTTTTTCCCAGGTCTTGCGAGCCAATGCTGCCACTGCCCCGCAGCCCTCAAACGAGGTAATACGGTTTCGTGAGTCCGGCAGAGCCAGATAGGCCGTCGTGATACCGAGCGAGGTGCCGAGTTCCACAATTTGCAGCGGTCGCCCCGCCTCGTGGGTCAAAAACATCGTCAGGCGGAAAAGCAGTTGCCCTATTTGCGGACTTTCGAGACTCGTGCGGGCTATATCTGCTATCGTGCGAGTGTAGTGTGTCCCCTGCCGTTCCGCTCCCGAACCCAAATCTTCCACTTCTATCGGTTTGTGTGTAGCAAGCCAGGTCTTGCGCTGATGTTCTATCGGGGCAAAACAGTAGTAGCTGTTCGGGTCGTAGAACAACATCCGAACCATATAGAACAGATAGGGCGAGTGTATTCCTTCACCGCCCGTGTTCCAAGCCGTGAATTTATGGCGCAGATAGGCCATTGTGCGGAATATCGTGTTTTTCATCTCCATATCTCCGACAAAATTACATCTTTTTAGTTGAATATACAAAAAAATACACCCTTTTGAGCATATTGTTTGATGGTTCCGAAAAAAAAGACTAATTTTGTTGCCACTAAGCGGGTGTTCCTGTCCGAATGTTCGCTCAGGGTATCAAACAACAGCGAAGCGACGCTCTATTTTCAGACGCTCTATTTTACTATGGTTCTCAATTGGATTTGGATTGCTCTTATTTTGTTGGCGGTGCTGATGGGTATCGTGCAAGCGGTAGCTTATGGCAATGTCGAAATTTTTTCCGACATACTCAATTCCACCTTTTCCAGTGCCAAGACAGGCTTCGAGATTTCCATCGGTTTGACGGGAGTGCTGTCGTTGTGGATGGGTATCATGAAGATCGGCGAGCAGGCGGGCGTCATTCGCCAAATGTCCCGTTTGGTTTCCCCGTTTTTTCATCGTATTTTCCCCGAATTGCCGAAGCAGCACCCTGCCTACGGCAGTATGTTGATGAATATCAGTGCCACCATGTTGGGCATTGACAACGCCGCCACGCCGTTGGGTCTGCAGGCCATGCGCGAGTTGCAGGAGAGCAACCCCGATAAGAACCGTGCCAGCAATTCCATGATTATGTTTATGGTGTTGGTCACCAGCGGTCTTACCCTCGTGCCGGTCAGTATCATGACCTATCGTGCGCAGTTGGGAGCTGCCAACCCCGCCGATGTGTTCCTGCCCATTTTGCTTTCCACCTATTTTGCTGCCATCGCCGGTATCGTTTCCGTGGCGGTGGCGCAGAAGATCAATCTCTTCAATCGGGTCGTTCTCGGCACCTTGGGTGGTCTAACGCTTTTTGTCGGTTTGGTTTTGTGGGCAGCCCTGTCTTTCCCGCAAGAGGTAGTGAGCCGTTGGTCAGCCGTGTTGGCGGCCGTTTTGCTTTTGGGCGTCATCTGTTGGTTCATCATTGCCGGCATCGTGCATCATATCAATGTCTATGACGCTTTCATCGATGGCGCCAAGGACGGATTCAAGACGGCAGTCGGCATCATCCCCTACCTTATCGCTATTTTGGTGGCAGTGGGTATGTTTCGTGCCAGCGGTGCCATGGATATGCTCGTGTCCGCCATCGGTTGGGCAGTCGCCGGCATGGGGCTGAATACCGATTTTGTTCCCGCTCTTCCTACCGCGCTCATGCGTCCCCTTTCGGGCAGCGGTGCGCGCGGCTTGATGGTCGACGCCATGGTGCAGTACGGAGCCGACAGTTTTGTCGGTCGTTTGGTCAGCATCGTGCAGGGCAGCACCGACACCACGTTCTATATTTTGGCGGTCTATTTCGGCAGTGTCAATATTCGTGACACCCGCTATGCCGTTGTCTGCGGCCTGATTGCCGACTTCTGCGGCTTGTTTGCGGCTTTCTTGTTAGGTTACCTCTTTTTCCATTGATTTTATGATTCGTTTCCTTACCTATTCCCCTGCGGAAGAACTGATTGATTTAGATATAGAGTCCGTTCTTTGTCCCCTCGGCCTCAACCGTCGAGCCATAGAGCGGTGGCTGCGCAGCGTGGGAGCCGATTACGGCTTTTCCGTGGGCAACCTCACCTACATCCTTTGTTCCGATGAGCGAGAATTGCAAGTCAATCGTGAATTCTTGGGACACGACTACTATACCGATGTCATCACCTTCGACTACACCACGCCGAGCAGCCTCAATGGGGATATTTTTATCTCCACCGACACCGTCCGTTCCAATGCCGAGCAGATCGGGGTATCGTACGAGCAGGAGTTGTGCCGCATTCTCATTCATGGTTTGCTCCACCTCACCGGCCAGGGCGACAAGACGCCGGAGACCAAAGCAGAAATGACCCGCAAGGAAGACCTCGCCCTCTCCAAACTGTTCCCAAGCCTATCCAAATAACCCGGCAAACAATTCAAAACAATACGCTTATGAAATCTTATTCCGAGTATCGTGCTTCGGCACGCCAAACCCTTCAAGATCAATGGAACAATGCTGCCTTGGCTATGTTCATTATCTTTCTCATTGTCGGTGCAGTCAGTGGCGGAAGTGCATTCGCCCGCGAGCATATATGGCTGAGCGAGACTTTGAGCGGTGTTCAGGTCGCAGTTTCTATTCTGATCACCCTTCCTTTGCAGTATGGACTTATGGTCGGTCTGCTCAATTTGGCTCGTGCCAAGTCTGCACGCAGTGCATCGCTTGATGCTCCGGTTGCCCCCCTCGATCCCGATGCGCCCGAGGCACCGGCTCCTTTCGAGGGTATGTTGGATAATTTCAAAAAGGACTACTCCCGTTATGTACAAGCCGGCCTTTTGTCGTCGCTCGTAGAGTTAGGTTTAGGTCTTATCACGCTCCTTATCGGAACCTTCATTATGAGCTATGCGTATGCCATGATTCCGTTCCTTCTCAACGACTATCCCGAACTAACCCCGAAGGAAGCCTGCCGCACCAGCCGTGAAATGATGCGTGGGCACAAATGGGATCTCTTTGTTCTCGACTTGACCTTCATTGGTTGGTGTCTGCTTTCCATTCTCACGCTCGGTATTGGTCTGTTGTGGCTC
>CAVKVE010000025.1:0-8870 GCA_963659655.1 Bacteroidaceae bacterium
GCACTTGTTGTGCGGTAGCCTCTATTCCGTAGAGGTTCTTCACAGCCGCTTGTACCTGTGTGGTCAATATGTTTTCTATAGTCATACTAATTATTGTTTTCTTTGTTTTCTTTAGGGTATAATTGTTTTCCTATGCGCTGTGCGCAAGAAAAATAGAAGAAAATTATAGAAGGTGATTCTCTAAATTGTGCATAGATAGTATTATATTCTCCGTGTTGAAGTTTACAAGTATTCCAGTCCTGAGACCGGTTAAACGGAGATAGGTGCGTAATTGTTTATAGTGCACTTTCTCTAATCTTTCTACAGATTTTAATTCTACGATTACGGAGTCCTCTACTAATAGGTCTAACCGAAATGCCGCAGGTATTTCTGCTGTACCATAAGTGATATCGATAGGAACTTGTGTCTTTACATTTAACCCGTCTTTCTGTAGTTCATAAGTTAAGGCTATCTCATAAGCAGATTCTAATAAACCGGGGCCTAATGCGGAATAAACATTATAAATTGCCCCTCGAACAATATAGGCAATCTCCTTGTCAGTCAATTTTTCTTCTATATTCATGTATTTCAGTCCATTGCTTATTCCATTGTCCATTCTTCTTGTTTTGTATTTTATTCCCTTTTTCTCGCTGCTTGCAGCGTAGGAAACAAACGGAGCGGTGCTATATAATGATTAGTTGTCTAGTATGGATTATTTTTATCCCTTTTTCTCGCTGCTTGCAGCGTAGGAAACAAACGGAGCGGTGCTATATAATGATTAGTTGTCTAGTATGGATTATTTTTATCCCTTTTTCTCGCCGCTTGCGGCGTAGGAAACAAATAGAGCAACGCTATGTATGAGACCCTCACTCTCCGCTCAATCTCCCTCGCATCTCCCCGACCACCGAGTCGAATCGTGCCTTGTAGGCGTCGGGTATCGGCTCTACGGGAGGCGACTCCATCTTCAGCGGGTCAATGGGAGTTCCGCCTTTCCATACACGGAAGTCGAGGTGTGGTCCCGTTGAGGCACCCGTGCTGCCCACATAGCCGATCACCTGTCCTTGGCTGACGGCTTTCCCAACGGCTATGTTGCTCGCATATTTGCTTAGGTGCAGATAGGCAGTCGTGTAGGTGGAGTTGTGCCGTATCTTCACGGTGTTCCCGCCTCCGCCTTTGTATCCTTTTTCTATCACCACACCATCGCCAATCGCCACTACGGGCGTGCCGAGCGGTGCCGCATAATCCACGCCCGTGTGTGGGCGCACTACCTTATATACAGGGTGTTTGCGTGCGTAGGTGAAATGGCTTGATATGCGCTTGTAGTTTAGCGGTGCTTTCAGGAAAGCCTTGCGCAGACTATTCCCCTCGGCGTCGAAATATCCCCGCAGTGGCGTACTGATCTCCTCGTAGTCGGCTATGTCAAACCAGTATGCCTCTTGCCATCGCCGTGCGTGGTAGAAGTCGGCTGCGTATATTCGTCCTATGCCGATGCGTGTCGAATCCACATATTGCTCTTCGTAATACACCCGTATCGAGTCGCCTTGTTGCAGCCCGAAGAAGTCAATTGTCCATGCGTATATCTCGCTCAGTTCCAATGCCAACTCCACGGGCAGCCCGTTGCCTGCCATAGCGTTCCATAGGCTCGATTCTATCACCGCTTCGGCAGTGCGTGTCTCGATTCGTATCGGTTTCTCGAAATGCTCTACATGCAGCGAGTCGGTCAGGTGCAGCACTTTCGCCGTGCGTGCGTCGGTCTTGTATATCCAGTATTGAAAGTCCTCGTGTCGGCTGCTGTCGGTGTCGCAGGGTCGGTAGAGTGCCAGGTATTGTTTTCCGGCACGCAGACTACGCACATCGAATTGGCTCGGCGGGAGGGTACTTATCTGTCCTATCTGTCGCCGGTCAGCGCCTAAGCGTGCCAGTATGCCGCCCAGCGTCTCTCCCTCTCGCACATAGCCGGTGTCTATGCGGAATGAGTCAATCGGCAGCCCGTACTCGTATTGTACGAATACCGAGTCCGCCTCCGTCTGTTCCTCCGTGGTCGTGTGTCCGCAGCCTGCGAGCAGTATTCCCACTGCGAGCAGTCCCAGTGCGTTGTGTATATGCCCCCGTATCGCCATTATTTTGCGACCTTTGGGTATTTGCGGAACCACGAACTGATCTTCAGTCGGATGACGCCGAGCAGTGCTTCCGAGAATATACCGCCCGACATCTTGCTTGTGCCAAGCACACGGTTTACGAACACGATAGGCACTTCCTGTATGCGGAATCCGCACTTGTAGGCAGTGAATTTCATCTCTATTTGGAACGCATAGCCCTTGAATCGTATCTTGTCCATCTCGATGGTCTCAAGCACTCGTCGTTTGTAGCAGACGAACCCCGCCGTGGTGTCGTGTACGGGGATGTGCAGTACAAACCGCACATATTTGCTGGCGAAGTAACTCATCAGCACGCGCCCCATTGGCCAGTTGACCACATTCACGCCCGATACATAGCGACTACCGACGGCGACATCCGCCCCCTCATTGGCGCACGCATCGTATAGTTTCATCAGGTCTTGCGGGTTGTGGCTGAAGTCGGCGTCCATCTCGAATATGTAGTCAGCCTTATGCTCTATGGCCCATTGGAAGCCGGCGATATAGGCAGTTCCGAGTCCTTGTTTGCCGGCACGCTCAATGATATGCACGCGTCCCGTGTATTTCCCGTTCATCAGTTCTTTGACGATGTCGGCAGTGCCGTCTGGCGAGCCGTCGTCAATCACTAACACATGGAAGTCTATCGGCAGGTTCATCACGGCCGATATGATAGCTTCTATGTTCTCTTTCTCGTTGTAGGTAGGGATAATAACCAATCGTTCCATAGGGGTGTATGTTAGATGTTAAATCGCTGTGCTGTTAGAAGTTCGGCCGCTTTACGGCTGTTAGAGGGTAAAAGTTTTATCGCAGTGCTGTTAGACCGCTTGGCGGTTAGCAGTTAGACCGCTTTCGGACTATTATAGAGTGTTATGAGAGTGTTATATATTCCTCTAATCTCAATCCCCCTCTCTGAGGGGGTTAGGGGGAGTCGTTTGTTCGCTGTCCAGCGTGTATATGGGGCTCGGCGTAAGTCGTTCCAACGGGGTCAGGAACACATCCCGTCCGGGTTCAACGCCTATCGAGCGCAGGCTCTCGGCCACTGTGTCGTATGCCACTTGCGGGTCGTTGTTTTCTTGGCTCAGGTGGCATAGCCAGATGTTCCGCAGCCCTTCGTGATAGTTGCGTGCTATCAGTTCGCCGCAGGTGGCGTTGCTTTGGTGTCCGCGCGGTGATAGGATACGCTCTTTCAGGTAGGTCGGGTAGGGACCATTCAGCAGCAGATGCTCGTCGTGGTTCGCCTCTATCACGAGGTGGTTGGCAGTGCGTATGGCGTCTTCTATCTGCTCGTTGGGTTCTCCGCAGTCGGTGATGATGACAAACCGTTGTCCCGCAAAGTCTATTTTGTAGCCTAAGCAGTCGGTCGAGTCGTGGCTGATGCCGAAGCTGTTTATTTGCATGCCGGCGAGTTCCCAAGCCTGTCCTTTCTCGAAGTATCGCCGAGCGGTGCGCAGTTTCTCTCTCACGCCGTAGTTTCGGTCAATGCCTTCGTGTATGAGTTGGGTGGTGTAGATGGGCAGATGGATGCGCTCGCCGAGTGTACCGACGGCGCGGATGTGGTCGGCATGGTCGTGTGTGATGAGTACGCCCATTATGTTGCCGAAGTCGAGTCCCATCTCTCGGAGTCCTTTGTGAATAGTGCGTGCAGACACGCCTGCGTCAATCAGTATGCCTTGTTGCCGTGTGCCTAAGTAGTAGCAGTTCCCGCTGCTTCCGCTCGCAAAACACCGAAATATGTACTCTGTTTCCTTCACTTTATCCGTAAATATCCTTTACTCAGCCCGTATGTATCCTTCCCTCTGTCCGTAAATATCCTTTACTCAGCCCGTATGTATCCCTTACTCAGCCCGTAAGTCCCCTCCACTCCGTCCGCAGGTATCCTTTATTTAGCCCGTAAGTATCCTCCCCTTTACCCGCAGTCAAGTCTTTCCGTGAGCGTACAAAAGCCCACTTTCCCAAATTGACCTGCAAAGGTACGCAAAATTCTCCATTCTACCAAATAAATTTCTCGCCCTCTCTCTTGTCTATGCTTAATTTGCCCTTATGCCTATCGTTTCCGTTCTCTCGGTGCTATACTTTATTCTTTCTGTTTTGCTTATTGCTCACCATTTCTCTCTTCGAATATAGAATTTCCATAGCTATTCCCCGTTCTCAACATAGAACATCTCTCATCCCTCACCACTCTTGCAGTATGACTATCCTCATTTCTTGCCACTCAATGTCTATCCCCCAAAACATTGTTGCTTTCCGAAAGCTTGTTTATTTCGAAAAATAGTCCTATCTTTGCCGTGTCTTTCTCTATATCTGCGTATAGGATAAGCAGAACATAAGTAGAACATAAGCAGAACATAACTATACTTTCTCAATATTTTGAAGCAATGGCAAAGATACTTCTAACCGACCCGGTAGCGGCACTCAGTGGTCGCACCTCTTCTAACGACAAAGTCGTTTTCCGCACTCGTAATGGCCGCACGCACGCCTATATCATCAAGCACCCGAATACCACTCCGCATAATGAGAAACAGCAGGCGCATACTTCTCGTTTCGGTGCGATAGCGCAGCAGGTTCGTGTCGAGATGTCGGATGCTGTTCGCCGTGCGTATTGGGAGCAGGAGTTTGCAGCCTATACCAAGCGTCACAATCCCCCATCGAAGCGCCCTTTGTCTTCGAACGATATCCCGGTCTATTCTTCCCGCCGCAAGCCCCCAATCACGACTCTCTACGGCTATATTTTCCACACTCTCTACTCCAATTCCTAATCCCTCAAAATAACTGTCTCGCTCCTCTATATTTTCTAGATCTTCTAGAACTTCTAGAACTTCTAGAACTTCTCGTTCCTCTATATTTTCTAAACAAATGTCTACTCTCGACCTCTCTTTTCCTATTTCCTCTATTTCGGGGCGTTATTCCTCTACCGATCGTGTGCATGCTCGTGCCAACCGTACAACGGGCAAAACCTATGGTGTTGCCTTGTCGAACCCGAACCGTCAGTCGTCGCCTACCGCCGCCCAGCAGCAGTCGCGAGCGGCTTTTCGTGCTACATGGCAAAAGGTAGACGCTATCTTGTCAGATCCCGCTGCCCGCAGCTATTATACGGCTCTTTGGAATGCGCATACGGCAGCTTGCCGCCATCACCGTCCCCTCTCCCAATCCGCCATCAACGCCCTCCCCACAGCCTCAACCGCCCAAGACAATGCCCCTACCACCTCACAAACTGCTGCCCAAGAAACCACCATAGTCCAAGACGCCACCCTCACCCAAGAAACCACCACCTCATCAACAACCCTCCCCACCACTTCACAAGACAACACCTCACAAACCACTCAAATCCCCCTCTCTGATGGGGTAGGGGGAGTTTCCATTCTTCGTTCCCGCCGCACTCCGTTTTCTACGCCCCGCAGGATGCTTTTCCATATTCTCTATAATTCCTAAATTAAAAAACTCCCTCCTCCCTCTTGCTTATCTCCTCAAAAAGCACTATCTTTGTCCCGCAAACAAAAAATAAAAACACCCCACCAAAAAATCTAGAACTTCTAGACCCTCTAGTTCTTCTAGTTCCTCTAGACCCTCTAGATCCTCTAGTTCTTCTAGTTCCCCTAGTCCTCCCCCTAAAAAAAAGAAAGCCCCATGCCCACCCCAAACATTCTTCTCCCTCAAACCAATTGGCGCAACCTCTATTTCTACCAGAAGTCGGAGGTTTTGTACCAGCTGACGGTGGTTTTCTGCCGTCGTTTTTTGCCGGAGCATGGCGACCGCACGGTCGATCAGATGACGCAGGCGGCGCGTTCGGGCAAGCAGAATATCGTGGAGGGTTTGGCGGACGGGGTTACTTCTACGGAGATGCAACTCAAGTTGCTCAATGTAGCCCGCAGCAGCCTGCAGGAGTTGCAGGAGGATTATGGCGACTATATCAAGGCGCATTTCGCAGCCCCGTGGGACGAGGCGCATCCCCGTTATGGGACTATGTTGTCTTTTTGCCGCGAGCATAACAGTTTGGAGGACTATGCGCCCTATCTAAACCGTTGGACGGACGAGGAGATGGCGAATACGGGTTATACGCTGTGTCGCATGGTGGATAGGATGATGATGGGGTACATACGGAGGTTGGAGCAGCAGTTCATCGAGCAGGGCGGCATACGCGAGCGCATGCACGCCGCGCGTACGGGTTATCGCCGTGAGCAGGACGCCCGCCTCCGCACCTTAGAGTCCGCCTATCCCCAACTCCAATCCGAAAACGAACAACTAAAAAAAGAAGCCGAGCAACTAAAAAAGGAAGCCGAGCAACTAAAGAAGGAAACCGAACAATTAAAAAAGGAAACCGAGCAACTAAAAAAGGAAGCCGAGCAACTAAAAGCAGAAATTGAGCAACTAAAGAAGGAAAACCAACAACTAAAATCAAAACTAGATCAACTAGAATAACTAGATCTTCTAGATCCTCTAGATCTTCTAGTTCCTCTAGATCTTCTAGTTCTCCTAGATCTTCTAGTTCTTCTAGCCCATCTAGTTCCTCTAGATTCTCTAGATCTTCTAGTCCCCCCTCTCTGAGGGGGCTAGGGGGAGTCCCAAAAAAAGAAAAAATGAAAGAAAAACAAGACAAACTTAATTTAGAAGCCGTACTTTTCAAGTGTCGTGATATTCTCCGTGCGGCGAAGAACTCCGGTTCATTTTTCGAGAAGCGTGATATGATGCTCACGCTTGTGTTTTTGCGTTTCCTCGGCGAGAAGTACGAGGAGGGTGTCCTTGTGTTGAAGGAGCGTCTGCGTGCAGAGGGTCTTGACCCGGAGGACGAGGCTATTATGGCGGCGTTTTTCGACGACCCTTCGTTTGCCGATGGCACGTTTGCTTTGCCGCCCGAGGCGCGTTGGTCGACGATTATCAATACGGCGCCTACCGACCTCAATGTGGCGCTCGATACGGCGCTTCATGCTATTGCGGGTGCTACGCCGGCGTTGCGGGGTTGTTTTGTCGAGGGTACGTTCACGCAGCGCAACCTTGGTGCCAACGATATGAAGAAGATTGTCGACGAGGTGAATAAGATCTCCCATAAGACTTTCGGCGAGGAGAAGGACCTCATCGGGCGGGTCTATGAGTATTTCCTCAAGGAGTTCGCCGTCAATGCCACTAAGGAGGAGGGCGAGTTCTATACGCCCCACGATATTGTCCAACTTATCGCCACGGTGATTGAGCCGTTCGATGGCACGCTTTACGACCCTTGTTGCGGTTCGGGCGGTATGTTCATCCAGTCTACCGAGTTGGTGCGTGCGCGTCGGGGCGATATCAGCCGTATTAATGTCTATGGTCAGGAGAAGGAGGCGGCTACCTACCGTCTTGCCAAGATGAATCTTGCCTTGCGGGGTATCAGCCACAACCTTGGTTCCGAGAGCGACTCCACGTTTGCCAACGATTTGCATCGGGGCTTGTATTTCGATTATATCATGGCGAACCCGCCCTTCAATTTGAAGAATTGGTACGACGACAATCTCGCTCACGACAGCCGTTGGGCGGACTATGGTACGCCGCCGGCGTCCAATGCCAATTATGCGTGGATTCTCCATATCCTTTCCCACCTCAAGCCCATGTCCGGTGTGGCGGGTTTCTTGTTGGCGAATGGGGCGTTGGGCGACGACGATACGGTCGCTATACGCCGTCGTTTGGTGGAGAACGATAAGGTCGAAGCCATTATCATCCTTCCCCGCGAACTCTTTATCTCTACCGATATCAGCGTTACTTTTTGGATTCTCAACCAGAACAAGCAGGGGGGTGTCTATCACGACCGCCGTCTGCGCAATCGCCGCCACGAGGTGTTGTTTATGGACTTGCGCACATGGACCGACAATGCGGTGAAGGGGGAGCAGAAGAAGAAGGTCTTGCTTTCTGCTGCGCAGATTCAGCGTGTGGCGGATATCTACCATGCGTGGCAGGCGGAGGGGACGGACGGAGCCTCTTTTGCAGTGCCGGAACTCTATCGTTCGGTGGGGATAGCCGAGATAGAGCAGAACGGGTGGTCGTTGGTGCCGAGCAAGTATATTGAGTTTGTGGACCACGATTTGGAGATAGACTATCCGGCGGAGATGGCGCGTATCCAAGCGGCGATGCGCGACCTTATGCAGCGCGAGAAGCAGTCGCAAATCTTATTACAGAACGCATTCCGAGGCATAGGCTATGGCATTGACTAAATACAAATTAGGCGACCTCATCGAGCAAGTCGACGAGCGAAACTTTGCCGGTTCTTATTCGCTTGATGATGTTAAGGGCATTTCAACGGAAAAAAGGTTTATTGAAACCAAAGCGAACATGGATGGTGTCAGTTTGGACTCGTATAAGATTGTTCATTCTGCTGAGTTCGCCTATGTTCCTGATACTTCTCGACGAGGAGATAAAATTGCCATTGCTTATAATGATACGGGGCGAGGCTTATTGATTTCGTCTATCTACACCGTATTCAAAGTCTCTCGTCCGGATTTGCTATTGTCGGATTATCTCTTTATGTTCTTCAATCGCCCCGAGTTTGACCGTTATTCGCGTTATAACTCGTGGGGCAGTGCGAGAGAGACTTTCGATTGGTCAGACTTTTGTGACATTGTCCTTTTTCTCCCATCCATAGAGGTTCAGCGCAAGTATGTAGAGGTGTATGTATCGTTGCAGCGCAATTATCGTGAGTACGCTTCGGATCTTGCGGATCTCAAGTTGACGTGTGATGCCTACATAGAGTCTCTCCGCCGCACCCTCCCCTCCCAACCCATAGGACAATACATCGAA
>CAVKVE010000025.1:9249-24617 GCA_963659655.1 Bacteroidaceae bacterium
CCATTCCCATTCCCTCTCTCGCCATTCAGCAGGACATAGTGAATATCTACCGTTGTTATATAGAGCGTCAGCGCATAGCGTCGGATCTCAAGGGTATGCTCAATCGTCTTTGTCCGGTTCTAATCCAAGGTTCCCTAACCCAAGGCTCCCCAACCCCCGCCCCCTAGTTCCTCTAGATCCCCTAGTCCCCCTAGTTCCTCTAGATCTTCTAGATCTTCTAGATCTTCTAGTTCCCCTAGTTCCCCTAGTTCCCCTATCCCCTAGCCCCCCTAACCCCAAAACCCCAAAAAAAACATGAAATCCTCCTACACTCCCCTCAACGGACATTTCGTAGAGTCCGATTACGAGAACGCTCTTATTTCTTTCCTCGAAGCCGAGGGATGGCAATACACTTTTGGTGAGGACTTGCAGCGTGCCGACCGGCGCGAGGTGTTGCTTCTCGACGACTTGCTTGCTTTTCTTGCCAAGCAGTACCCTGCCTTGCTTGCCGACGATATACGCAAGATTGCGGACAGTATCCGTTTGGTGGGTGCCGATTCCGATTTTGCTACCTTGCATAAGGTCTATAATTGGCTTGTCAATGGTATGCAGTTTGTCGCTGCCGACGGCACGCCGATGATGATTCACCCCGTCGATTTCGACTACCCTGCGAACAATATCTTCCGGGTGGTCAATCAGTATTCTATCGACTATACCAACAACGGCATGACCAAGTCCCGCCGTCCCGATGTCCTGCTCTTCCTCAACGGCATCCCCGTCTGCATTATCGAGCTCAAGAACCCTGCCGACGCCCATGCCACTATCCACGACGCGTGGGAGCAGATCTGTGTCCGCTATTGGCGCGACATCCCCACGCTCCTCCATTATTGCCCGCTTGCTTGTATCAGCGATGGCGTTAAGACGCGCCTCGGTGCGGTTCGTACGCCCTACGAGCATTTCTATGCGTGGCGCCGTGTCGAGGATAGCGACCGTGTCTCTACGGCGCCTTTCAATGAGGTGCAGACCATGGTGCAGGGAGTATATCGCCCCGCCCGTTTCCTCGAGATTTTCCGTGATTATATCTGTTTCCAAGATACCAACTACGACGCCGACGAGCGCGAGATAGTCTGCCGCTATCCGCAGTTCTTCGCCGCCCGCCTGCTTCGTGACCATATTGTCCGCTCCGTGCAGACAGGCAGCGGCAAGGGTGGCACCTATTTCGGGGCTACGGGCTGCGGCAAGACCTATACAATGGCGTTCCTCGCCCGCCAACTCGCCCTCCGCTGTACGGCAGACCTCGGTGCGCCCACCGTCCTGATGATTGTCGACCGCGACGACCTCCAGAAGCAGGGAGCCAAACTCTTTACCAAGTCCACCGAGTTCCTCAACCTCGGCGAAGTAACGGTAGTGCCTACACGCCGTAGGCTGCGCGAGGAACTCTCTCTGCGCGACAGCGGCGGCTTCTATATCTGCACCATCCAGAAGTTCTGCGACCGCAAGGACGACCCTACGGGGCTTATCAACAGCCGTGCCAACATCATCTGTTTCTCCGACGAGGCACACCGTACCCAGTTAGCCTCTTCCCGCCGTATCCGGATAGAGGAGGGGGGCGACGCCAATCTTCGTGCCATTCTCTCCAAGCCCTACGCCCAAGTCTTGCGCGAGGCATTGCCCCACGCCACGTTTGTCGGCTTCACGGGGACGCCTATCGCCGAGACCTACCAGACTTTCGGCGAGGAGATAGACCGCTATACCATGGACCAAGCCGTCGCCGACGGGCTTACCGTGCCGATTAAGTACCACCCCCGCATCACCAAAGTCCTGCTCGATACCGCCAAGGTGCGTCAGATAGAAGACTACTACCGCCGCTGTGCCGAAGAGGGCTCCACGCTGGAGGATATCCGGAAGAGCGAGAAAGCCATGTCCTCGCTCGAAGTGCTGCTCGGCGAGCCTGCCCGCCTCGACCGCCTTGCCATCGATATCCACGACCATTATCTCGCCTCCGTCGCCCAAGACCCCGACCGTATCCAAAAGGCAATGATTGTCTGCGCCAATCGCGATATAGCCTACCGCCTCTTGCTGCGTTTCAAGGAGCATTACCCCGAGTGGTTTGTCGAGCGCAAGACCCCGGAGGGCGTGCAAGCCACAAAGGAGCAGTTGGACGCCCTCTCTCCTATGCCTACCATCGCCATGGTGGCTTCGGTCGGCAGCAACGACCCCGCCGATATGTACAACTGCCTCGGCGGTGTCCGCAACGACCAATATACCGACGCTTGCGATGCGGCATTCAAGCAGCCCCTCTCCAATTTCCGTTTGGTTATTGTGGTCGATATGTGGATTACGGGCTTCGATGTGGAGTGCCTTACCTACCTCTACAACGATAAGCCCCTGCAGAAGCATACCCTTATCCAGACAATCTCCCGTGTCAACCGCAAGTACCCGGGTAAGGACTACGGCTTGATTATCGACTATATCGGCATCCGCGACCAGATGGTCGAGGCACGAAAGATGTACGGCGGCGAGAGCACTTTGGCGCCCACCGACGACGACATCGAGCAGGCGACCTCCCTCTTCCGCGAACTGTTGGCGATACTCCGCCGCCTCTTCCACGATTACGACCTCTCGCCCTTCCTCGATACCCGTACCGCCGCCGACCGTCGCTATACGCTCCTCGCCGAGGCGGCAGACTATGTCTTCCGCTCTACCGATACGCTCCAATCCGAGAGCCACGATGGCAAGAAGACCAAGACGGTATCTTTCAAGACCTATTTCCTCGGGTTGGTCAAGCGTATGCGCAAGGCGTACGACCTCTGCCAGCCTTCGGGCGAACTCGCCGACGACGAGTCGGCACTCGCTCAGTGCTTTATGGCGATTGCGGGTATGGTCTATAAGATGAACGGCACCGATGCCCCCGATACCGACACCATGAACCGCCATGTGTCCAAGATGGTCGAGGAGGCACTCCGGTATAGCAAGGTCGAGAGTATTCTCGAGGCGGGCGACGAGATGGATATCTTCGGGGAGGAGTTCACGGGGCGGCTTGCCGAAATCAAGATGCCCGCCACCAAACTCGAGACGCTTGTCAAACTCCTCCGTCGGCAGATTACCGAGTATGGCAAGACCAATGCGGTGGCTGCCAAGAAGTTCCAGGAGTTGCTCGAGGCTACTATCAAGACCTACCACGAGCGCCGCAAGTTCCTCTCCGAGCAGGAGGCGGGGGCTACGCAGGAGCAGACAGCCAACGACATCATCGGTGCTGCCACGGCGCAGGCATTGAGCCTTTTGCAGGATATGCGCGAGGATAGGGAGTCGTTCCGCAAACTTGGGCTTACTTTCGAGGAGAAAGCGTTCTACGATATTCTCATCCACTTGCGAGATGAATATAATTTTGAGTATGGGGTGGATAAGACGGTCGATGGAGTGGTTGTCAATGAGAAGTGCAAGAGTCTTGCACAGAGCATTCGGGAGATTATCAATACCAAGTCTTCGTTTGCCGATTGGTTGAACAATCAATTGGTGCGTGACGACCTCAAACTGCAGATTAAGATATGCCTCGTTAAGAGTGGTTATCCCCCTCGCTATACCCCCAAGGTATTCCAAGAGGTCATGACCCAAGTAGAAAACTTCCAAGAGAACAATTCTTAATTCAACAGCCCCCCCCCTCGCTCTCTTCTAGTCCCCCTAGTTTCTCTAGTTCTTCTAGTTCCTCTAGATCTTCTAGATCTTCTAGTCCCCCCTCTTTGAGGGGGCGAGGGGGAGTATTCTCTTTTTCTTTGAGTGGGCAAGGGGGAGTCTAGCTTTTCTAGTTCCTCTAGATCCTCTAGATCTTCTAGATTCTCTAGTTCTTCTAGTCGAAAAAAAACAACCACAATCGCAACCACAAAAAAACGAAAAACGCAAGAAAAAACAAAAAGATTTGATTTATAACACAAACTATTTGTGTATATCAAAAATTAGCACTACCTTTGCAACCGAAATTAAACCACAACCACAATGGCATTTCAATTCATACAACTAAACAACTGCAATGTAAATTTGCGTTGTACAATACAATCTACGGGAAAGTTGGGCTTTACGAGAGCTACTGCAGAAGCGTTGCACTTGGAGAAGGATAGGCAGGTAAAGTTTGCTTTCGATACGGATGACAACTCTATATTATATATGGTGTTTGTGCCGGAGAAGACGGATGATTCCTTTGGGGTTATCAAGTCGGGCGACTACTACACGCTTCCTACCCGCGGATTGTTTGATATGCTGCAATACGATTATAAGGATAAAACGATTATTTTCGATATGGTGCGTGTAAAAGATTTGGATATGATGGCGCAAGGCACGGTCTATAAAATGAAACGACGCACAATAGAAAAACGCACCAAAACACAACAGGAATAAAACGAACGCTTTTATTTGATGTGTGTTTGGTTGTAGGGTAGAGCGACAAAAAATAATACGATACAGCACCAAGACAAACAAAAATGCTAATTCGTAGAGCAACCGAAACCGCAAGTTCTCTACACTAAAAACAAAGCCAACAAAACCTAGAATATCTAGATCCTCTAGAACCTCTAGAATAACTAGAAAAAAACAAAAAGCAATATGAAGAATAAGGACACAAACAAAAAGTCCTATCATAGTAAATAAACTAAGATAGGACAAAGATAGTACTTAAACGACATTCCTTTCGCAGCCTCGTAAACTTAGAGAGGGAAACGCGTTGCCGATACCATCTATAGGAAATAGTGCGCAAAGTTACGCCAATTTTCCTATTTGGGCAAAAAAAAATGGCTTCTACGCAAGTTTTTGTACTATATAGTGTGATAATTAACAACTAATAACTACAAAAACCATGCAGTTATGTATAACAATTACCATTTTACCGATGCCCCAATGCATTCTCTTTCCCCTTATCGGATAGATTCCGTTCCCGCGGTCTTACTGCCTTTCCACGAGGCAGTCCATGCTACTATTGCGGTGCCAAACGCTGCAGTCCATTTCTTCATAGCCGACCGCCTCTTTTCGTCAGTTTTCCATTGTCCCGACTGCTATGTAGTGTCCGCTATTCCTGTGTAGTGGAGAATTATTTGTATATATTTGGCAGAATTTTTCAAGTATTTGTTTCGGCGCAAGCCCCTTTTAATGGTTTTTTAATGGGCATTAATGGAGAACAAAAGCACCCGATAATGCTTTAACGGTCAATTAACGGTCATTAACGGAGAACTATAATGGTAATGAGTGAATACCTATTTGAATATATTTGGCTGAATTTTTCAAGTATTTGTCCGGCGCAGCCCTTTTAATGGGTCTTTAATGGGCATTAATGGAGAAAAAAGTATTTGTCCGGCGCAGCCCTTTTAATGGGATTTTAACGGGCATTAATGGAGAAAAAAGTATTTGTCCGGCGCAGCCCTTTTAATGGGATTTTAACGGGCATTAATGGAGAAAAAAGTATTTGTCCGGCGCAGCCCTTTTAATGGGATTTTAACGGGCATTAATGGAGAAAAAAGTATTTGTCCGGCGCAGCCCTTTTAATGGGATTTTAACGGGCATTAATGGAGAAAAAAAGAACCATAAAACAATAATTATAAGGAGAACCCGCCTATGCTTGCTTAAATCCCCTTGCAGCCACGCACTGCCTATAGGGAACATGCCGGGGAGCGCATGTTCGACCTCGCCCCCAACACATTTTTATGGGTCTGTTGATAAGAAGGTATTTGATTTATACGAAAGGCTGTTATTGCCATTAGACCTAAATACATAAGTATGAAAAAATATCGTTTTCAACGACCTAAACATTAACCTTTCCCCTCGGGTGTGCTAAGGGGACATACCGATACATTTAGCAAGGGTATGCTATATCACACCCCAATACTATAGTGGCCAAAATAGACCCTATGACGCATTTCGATGCGATTCACGGCAAATATGCCCGCACAGATAAGGTGTACACGCGTGTACGCAAGTTTGATAACTGCACCATTGGTGTCGTGCTGAAGAATCCTGTCACCAACAACCCTGCTACCGAGAATCAGCAGGCGGCACAGGCGAAACTGAAAACCGCAGCGGCGAATGCTGCCACGGCGTTAGCAGACCCAACGCAGCGTGCGCAGTATTTGGTGGCGTGGAAGTCGCAACGCAAGTACAAGACGCTTCGTGGCTATGTGTTTGCGTTGGAGTATGCCAAACTCTAATCTCCTGCGCTTATGGCACATGTCACCTTCATCGACCCCATAGCCACGGTGAGCGGTAAGTTGGTCAAGCGCCACCATACCACCTATATGGTGCGCCGTGCCGCTACCTCCAATTCGGTTATGTTGGCCAATCCCTGCTTCACCACGGTGCTTGGCAAGCGTCAGACGGCGCTTTCCGAGTCCGAGCAGCAGTATCGTGAGCGCTTTGGCACTATCTCATCGGCGGTCAATCGCCGCTTGCACGATTCGGAGCAGAAGGCGGCAGATTCGGTGGCCTTTCGGTCACAGAGTAAGTACCTTACGCTCCGGCAGTATGTTTGGCATCAGGTTGCAGCCGAGGTGAAGTAGTTCGCCGACGCTGTTCTTTCCGCAAGGGGGCTATCCTAAGTAGGGTGGCCCCTTTGTTTTCCTAAGTAGGGTAGTCCATCTGTTTTTGACTATTAGCCGGACTATTCGGTCGGAAGTAGGTTTTGTATATCCCCATACAAAAAGTCCCACCTACCGGGTGGGTAGGTGGGACAAGATTTGCAATACGCTTTCTTTACCAAGCAAATAGCGGATGTTGCGTCATCTCACGATTTACTTCTTCCCGTACGCGGGCTATCGTCGGCTCATCTTCGGGATTTTGCAGCACGGTGTCTATCAGTTCTACTATCCACGGCATCTTGTCCTCTTTCAGACCGCGTGTGGTGATAGCGGGCGTGCCAAAGCGCAGTCCGCTTGTTTGGAAAGCCGAGCGGGTATCAAAAGGTACCATGTTCTTGTTGGTGGTTATATCGGCAGCGACTAATGCTTTCTCGGCTACCTTACCGGTCAGGTCGGGATATTTTGTGCGCAGGTCTACCAGCATCGAGTGGTTGTCTGTGCCGCCGGAGATGATTTTGTAGCCCTTGTCCATAAATGCTTGTGCCATAACGGCAGCATTGGTCTTCACTTGCTGTTGATATACCTTAAATTCGGGTGTCAAGGCTTCGCCGAATGCTACGGCTTTGGCGGCAATCACATGCTCCAATGGGCCGCCTTGTGTGCCGGGGAATACGGCGGAGTCGAGTAGGGCAGACATCATCTTTATCTCGCCCTTTGGGGTTGTTTTCCCCCATGGGTTGGGGAAATCTTTGCCCATCAGGATGATACCGCCACGAGGGCCACGCAGGGTCTTGTGCGTGGTGGAAGTCACAATGTGGGCGTAGCGTACGGGGTTGTCGAGCAGTGCGGCTGCAATCAGTCCGGCAGGGTGAGCCATATCGACCATAAATATGGCGCCTATCTCATCGGCCACCTTGCGGATGCGAGCATAGTCCCACTCTCGGCTGTAGGCACTGGCGCCGGCGATAATCAGTTTCGGTCGTTCGCTGCGGGCTTTCTGTTCCAATTCATCGTAGTCCACACGACCGGTCTCTTCTTTCAGACTATAATCTATAGCGTGGAACATTAGTCCGGAGAAGTTCACGGCACTACCATGCGACAGGTGCCCGCCGTGCGATAGGTTCAGTCCCATAAAGGTGTCGCCGGCTTTCAGGCAGGCCATAAATACGGCCATATTGGCTTGTGCGCCGGAGTGGGGTTGTACATTCACATATTCAGCGCCGTAGAGTTGCTTGAGGCGGTTGCGGGCAAGGTCTTCGGCCATATCTACCACTTCGCATCCGCCGTAGTAGCGGTGTCCGGGGTACCCTTCGGCATATTTGTTGGTTAGCACGCTGCCCATAGCTTCGAGTACTTGGTCGCTGACGAAGTTCTCGCTGGCAATAAGCTCAATTCCTTTGGTCTGACGTTCCCGCTCCATGCGGATGATGTCAAAGATTTGTGTATCCCTCATACGGTTGTGGTATTTTGAAGTTTGTTGATTGTTGTCGATATATGTCTGCGAACGCCCCTATATTCCGCCTTTTAATAGGCATTCTCCCCTATGTGTATTTTCTCTTATATGTAATCTCCCCCATATATTCTCTCCTCTCTGTCCGTTACTACCATGGTCAAATATCCCATATCGTTAGTTCTACCTTCGGGAGTGGTTCGGGAATGGCTACTTTCCGGTGGTTAATTTGCGCAGCACCAAGCCGGCTAACATAAATCCGAATATGCCTGTGATATGCGCCACGGTTCCGTTTATTTGCGCCTTGCTGGTGCACCATTCGTGGTTGATTAGGTCGGTGCGCCCCAATTCGCTTTTCCCGCCGGTCGCTTCCGCCTCTTTGGCAGCGTTCAGTTGCGCTTCTGTCACCTTCGGACACATACAATGCTCTGTCCCGCAAGAGTGGTTCACACCCTTGTTCTCTAACAGCTCATCGCTGTATACGCATAAGAATTTGTGTTTGGGAAATTGTTTGTCCCGCTTGAAGCGTTGGCGCAGGGCGCGTGCCAGCGGGTCGCCGGTCACCGACCAGAACTCGGCCACTTTGACCCGAGTGGGGTCCATCTTCAGTGCTGCGCCCATGGAGGACACGAATACACTGTTTTTCAGTTGCGTAGCGGTTAGGATAAGGTCGGCCTTGTCTTTCAGCGAGTCAATGGCATCGATGATGAAATCGTATTGCTCCAGCCGGTAGTCGGCCTTGTTCTCGGCTGAGTATATTCCTTGTATGGCGGTTATCTCGGCATTGGGGTTAATCTCGAGCAAGCGCTCCCTGAGAACATCCACTTTCACACGCCCCACGGTCTTGGTCGTTGCCGGCAATTGTCGATTGATGTTGGTGATGCAGATTCGGTCCGAATCCACAATGGTCAGGTGCATGATACCCGACCGAATAAGCGATTCGGCACACCATGAGCCTACGCCTCCCACGCCAAATAAGATAACTTTTGCCGCTCCTATTTGTTGCATGGTGTCTGCTCCCAATAGCAGTTCGCTCCGTCGCAGGATGGCTTTTTCGATGTGTGCCATGATAGCTGTTTGTCGTAATTTGTAGTTACCGAATGGTCGATGTTTGTTTTATGATGCAAAGGTACGCATATTTTCCGAATTGCACAACTCTCTCGCAGTTGCGGCTATTCCTTCATTTCGGCATTTTGCCCGCATCCGCAGTCGGGGATACGCTCTAATGCATCGCCAAATACATTCAGCGCATCGGCTTTTTCTTCTTCCTCAGTCATGGTTGTATCTGTAGTTTGTGTTTGATTCGTTGCAGTGGGCTGTTTGGGCTGTTCCTCCGAGTCAGCGATGTGCAGCACAAAGCGCTTGTAGTACGACACCAGCAAGGTGGTTATCGGCAGGGCGATAATCATACCGACCACGCCGAGCAGTGAGCCCCAGATAGACAGGCAAAGCAGTATCATAGCAGGACCCATACCGGTCACATTGCCCATTATCTTGGGGGTTAGCACAAGGTCTTGTATCGATTGTACGATGACAAAAACCGCCGTTATGCATAGCGCAATCACCCATATCGGGCGGCCTGTTTCGGCTGCTTGTATCAGTCCGAGCAGTATGCACGGCGGGATGCCGAGTGCCTGCATATAGGGGACTAAGTTGAAGACCCCGATAATCAGTCCCATGGCAATACCCATCGGCAGCCCGATGATTTGGAACCCGATGGCAAACAGTATGCCCACAATAAATGCAATCAGTGCTTGTCCGCGGAAATAGCCGTTCATGTGCTTGTCAAGGTCGCTCATCAGCATTTGTGTGTTCTTGCGGTAGCGTTCCGGAATATACTGTGCCCAATTCTTGCTGATTTTCTCGTAGTCAATCAATAAGAATATAATATACAGCAGGCACACAAAGACAATGGCCAGCCCGGCTAAACTACTCAGCCCGCTGCTTATCCAGCTGCCTAACTTAGGGAGAATATTTTTGACGGTTTGCCGAATATCAGGATTATCGAGCAGCGTTTTCAGGTCAAGATTCTGAATCATCTCTTTCAGCTGCTCGTTTTGGCTCTCCGATAGATACTTGTTGGCATCAAAGGTGCGGGTGTATTCGGCAATGCTATTCGAGAGCGTGGTCATCTGGTGGCTTATCGTAGGAGTTAAGGCGGCTATGGCGCCTGCCAACAGTCCCAGAACCAACACTAAGGTTACGATGACCGATACGATGCGGTTCTTGAGGCGGCATTTATGCTGAAAGAAATCAACGATAGGTTCTAATATATAGGCGATTACAAAACTGACCAAGAAGGGGAGCAGCACACTGCTCAGCCGTCGTATCAGCAGAAATAGGGCTACAAAAACGGCTATTGATACAAGTCCCCGTATAATACTTTCTCGGTCAAAACTGTATTTTTTTGGTTCCATGCTTTTGCGTATCTTTATTTTCGGCAAAGGTACTTCTATTTTTTGAGATACGCAAACGATAGGGGCAAGGGGAAATCTCCCTTTTATACGATAAGGCAACAGCCCAATTTTCTAACAAATGGGGATTACGCAGTGAAATGGCGAAATAAATTTGGGGATTACGCAGTAAAATGGCAAAATAAATTTTGGGATTCGGTATTTTTGCTGTATCTTTGCAGCCGAAAACAGAAAAGAATATGGAAACGATACGCACTTTCAAACGAAAGATTTACTGCCAAATGCTCCAGTGGAAGCAGACGAAAGAGGGTACAACCGCCTTGCTTATCAAAGGGGCACGGCGAGTAGGCAAATCCACTATCGCAGAGGAATTTGCCAAACGAGAGTATAAGAGTTATATTGTGGTGGACTTTGCGGACGCACCTGCCGCCGTATGGGAGGCAGTGGAGAATATATCGGACAGGAATAATTTCTTTTTGCAATTGCAGTTTATCTATGGCGTACGCCTGCACGAGAGGCACTCTGTTATTATCTTCGATGAGATACAGAAGTGTCCCAAAGTGCGTGAAACCATTAAGTACCTCGTCAAAGACCATCGGTACGACTATATCGAGACAGGTTCGTTGCTCAGCATTAAGAAGCACACCAAAGATATTGTTATCCCAAGCGAAGAGACACGCCTGACGATGTCCCCGATGGATTACGAGGAGTTCCGTTGGGCAATGGGCGATGAGGTAACGCTTCCGCTGCTGCAAGATGCACTGACGAGTCGCCGCTCGTTGGGCGATGAGGTAGTCCGGAAACTCATGCGGGATTTCCGCCTCTATATGTTGGTGGGTGGTATGCCGCAAGCCGTAAATACCTATCTCGATACAAACAACCTGACCGAAGTCGACCAAAAGAAGCGGGAGATAATCGAACTCTATTTGGACGACTTTCTCAAGATAGACCCGTCGGGAAAGATATCCAAACTATTCAGTGCTATTCCGTCACAGTTGGCAAGCAATGCGTCCCGCTATATGCCGACCACGGTTTTGGGACGCGGTGAGGACAAAAACAATATGGACGAGTTCTTGCGCGACTTGGAGGACAGTATGACGGTGAATTTCGCGCACCATGCCAATCAGCCCACGGTAGGAATGCCTTTGCACACCGACTATGAGCAATACAAACTCTATATGGGCGATACGGGCTTGTTCCTTACTCTGGCTTTTTGGGACAAAAGTGCTACCGACAACGAGATATACCAAAAACTGCTGAGCGACAAACTCTCTGCCGACTTGGGCTATGTCTATGAGAATGTCGTGGCACAGATGTTAGTGGCTGCGGGTAATCGCTTGTTTTACCACACATGGCGTTTGGCAACCTCGAACCACAACTATGAGGTGGATTTTCTTCTCTCGCGTGGCAGCAAACTATGCCCCATAGAGGTGAAGTCGTCCGGCTACAAAGCGCATAAGTCGTTAGACGAGTTTTGCAACAAGTTTTCGGAGCAGGTAGGCAATCGCTACCTAATATATACCAAGGACTTGCACAAAGACGGTAGGCTGCAGATGGTGCCTGTCTTTATGACGGGGCTGCTGTAAGGGGACTTCTATTAATCGCACAAAAGTGTTACCGTCCCTATTAAATGGGGAATGTATAGAAGCCCCCTTAATGCCACTCTCGGAAATAGTCGGCTTGGATGACTTTGTCGGAGAGTTGGTAGGCTTGGGGCTCGGTTAGGGGACGGTGGGTGCAGGCAGCAGTGTCCAATAGGTCAAAATTCACTATCTATATTTGCCTATAGATGCCGGAGAAGAACCATTGCAACAAAAGTCTTTGTACAGAAAAGCAGAGGCTGCCGTTTGGCAACCTCTGCTTTGGAATTTAGAGTAGGGACTCTTACTCTTTATTTCAAGTCGTCCTCTACTGCGGCTTGGGCGGCAGCGAGGCGGGCGATAGGCACACGGAACGGCGAGCAGGAAGTGTAGTTCATACCCACACGAGCGCAGAACTTAACCGAACTCGGCTCTCCACCATGCTCACCGCAGATACCCGTACGCAATCCCGGACGGACAGCACGACCTTTCTCCACTGCCATCTTGATGAGTTGACCTACGCCGTTCTGGTCGAGTACCTGGAACGGGTCTACCTTCAGAATCTTCTTCTCGAGGTATACGGGCAAGAACGAGGCAATATCGTCACGGCTGTAGCCGAAAGTCATCTGCGTCAAGTCGTTCGTACCGAAGGAGAAATACTGTGCCTCAGTAGCAATACGGTCTGCCGTCAAGGCTGCACGAGGAATCTCTATCATCGTACCTACCTCAAACTCTACCTCTATACCATACTCCTCGAATACCTCTTTGGCGATCTTCTGGATAACCTCTTTCTGCTGTTTCAACTCGTAGAGAATACCAATCAGCGGCACCATAATCTCCGGCATCGGGTTCTTGCCCTCTTTCTTCAGTTCGCACGCTGCGGACAGAATGGCACGGGTCTGCATGGCGGTAATCTCCGGGAAGGTGATACCCAGACGGCAACCACGGTGACCGAGCATCGGGTTGTTCTCTGCCAGCGAGTTGACACGCTCCTGTATCTCCTCCACCGAAATACCCATCTCGGCAGCCATTATCTCTTGCCCCTTCAGGTCGTGGGGAACGAACTCATGCAACGGTGGGTCGAGCAGACGGATATTCACCGGACAGCCGTCCATGGCTTCGAGTATACCCTTGAAGTCTGCTTTCTGGTAAGGCAACAGTTTAGCCAATGCTTTCTCGCGACCGGCAGCGTCCTTGGCGAGAATCATCTCACGCATGGCGATAATCTTCTTGTCGTCGAAGAACATATGCTCCGTACGGGTCAAACCGATACCCTTGGCGCCGAACGCACGCGCTACTTGTGCATCGTGCGGGGTGTCTGCATTGGTACGCACCTGCAAGTGGGTGTACTTGTCGCAGAGGTCCATCAGTGCCTTGAAGTCGCCGCTCAATTCGGCGGCACGGGTCGGAATCTTGCCGGCATAGACTTGTCCCGTAGAGCCGTTGAGCGAGATATAGTCGCCCTCCTTATAGGTAACGCCCTCTATCTTGACGGTCTTTGCCTTATAGTCTACAATGATAGCACCTGCACCCGATACGCAGCACTTGCCCATACCGCGAGCCACAACGGCTGCGTGGCTGGTCATACCGCCACGGGCAGTAAGGATACCCTCTGCGGCAGACATACCGGCAAGGTCTTCGGGGCTGGTCTCGATACGCACCATCACTACCTGGTGTCCGTCTTTGTGCCACTCTTGGGCATCGTCGGCATGGAATACAATCTGTCCGCAAGCAGCACCCGGGCTTGCAGGCAGACCCTGCGTAATCACTTGTGCCTGCTTGAGTGCATCCTTATCGAAGACGGGGTGGAGCAGTTCGTCGAGTTTGTTCGGCTCGCAGCGAAGAATCGCCTCTTTCTCGGAGATAACGCCTTCGCGTACCAAATCCATGGCAATCTTCACCATCGCCGTACCCGTACGCTTACCGTTACGGGTCTGCAAGAACCAGAGTTTGCCCTCCTGTACGGTGAACTCCATATCCTGCATATCACGATAGTGGTCTTCCAGTTTCTGCTGAATGGTATTCAGTTCTTGGTAGAGTGCCGGCATGGCCTCCTCCATACTGGGGTACTTGCTGGCACGCTCTTCCTCGCTGATACCTTGCAACTTCGCCCAACGGCGACTGCCCTCGAGGGTAATCTGTTGCGGCGTGCGGATACCGGCTACGACATCCTCGCCCTGTGCATTAACCAAGTACTCACCATTGAACAGGTTCTCGCCCGTAGCGGCATCACGGCTGAAGCATACACCCGTAGCGGAGGTGTCGCCCATATTGCCGAATACCATTGCCATAACGCTCACTGCCGTACCCCACTCGTCGGGTATGCCTTCCATCTTACGATAGAGAATGGCACGCTCGTTCATCCAACTGCGGAAAACGGCGCAGATGGCACCCCAGAGTTGCTCAATCGGGTCGTTGGGGAAGTCCTTGCCGGTTTGCTCCTTAATAGCAGCCTTGAAGCGGGCTACGAGTTGCTTGAGTTCGTCTACATTGAGGTCTTTATCGAGTTTGATACCACGCTGCGACTTCACCTCCTCGATGATAGCCTCAAAGGGGTCGATGTCCTCTTTGTTGACGGGCTTCATACCGAGAACGACATCGCCGTACATCTGTACGAAACGGCGGTAACTGTCGTATACGAAGTGGGGATTGTTGGTCTTCTTGACCATGCCTTCTGCCACGGTATCGTTCAAGCCGAGGTTGAGGATCGTATCCATCATACCCGGCATAGAGGCACGCGCACCCGAACGCACGCTGACGAGCAGCGGGTTGGTCGGGTCGCCGAACTTGCAGTTCATCAGGGTCTCGATATGCTTAACGGCTGCCACTACTTCGTCGTTGAGCAGTTCCATTATCTTCTCTTGCCCTACTTGGTAGTACTCGTTGCAGACATCGGTCGTGATGGTGAATCCCGGAGGAACGGGAACGCCCACCAAGTTCATCTCGGCGCAGTTAGCACCCTTGCCGCCCAGTTGCTCGCGCATCTGTGCGTTACCCTCGGCCTTACCATTACCGAAGGTATAAACTCGTTTCTTGTTTTCCATTTGTATTTGTATGTTTTGATTATTTTGTCGTATCCGTATGGCGAAAAGGACCGAAGCAGTCTATTCGCTATGAATGGCTATGGTTGCACTTCGTCGGAAGCGTCGGTAGCGTTATGGGTCGATTGCATTTCGGCTAACTGCTCTTCTGCCGAATGGGGGGCGGTGCGTTGGGTGACACCTATTTGCGTGGTTGTGGTGTCATTGCCCCAATCCATCGGAGGATCTAATTCCGGGTTGGCGGGAGCATAACAAGCCGTTACCGTGAATGCCACAGAGGTCAGCAAGCAAAGCCGAATTCCCCCCTGTAGGATAGTGTTCAGCTTCGTTCGTAGGTAGTTTTTATCCAT
>CAVKVE010000026.1:0-13455 GCA_963659655.1 Bacteroidaceae bacterium
GAGAAAACCGTCTTCGAAACTATTGCCAACGGCACAGAATACATTCGTGTGGGCGGACGGGAAGTAAACGCACGCGCCTATCTAAGCCGCTTCAACTTTACGGGCAGCGACCAAGAGAAGAAGTGCGGCGTACTCTCCGGCGGCGAACGCAACCGATTGCACCTCGCACTGACACTGAAATCCGAAGCGAATGTGCTGCTGCTCGACGAGCCTACCAACGACATCGATGTGAACACCCTGCGTGCATTGGAGGAAGGATTGGAGAACTTCGCCGGTTGCGCCGTCGTCATCTCGCACGACCGCTGGTTCCTCGACCGTATATGCACCCATATACTCGCTTTTGAGGGCGACTCGAAAGTGTTCTGGTTCGAGGGCGACTACTCTGACTACGAAGCGAACAAGAAGATGCGCCTCGGCGAAGATGCACTGACACCCAAACGCGTACGGTACAAGAAACTGATGGAGTGAGTTTAGCAATCATTGAGTTTTAGCAATCGTAGTACTTTTCTGGCAAACCCAATTCGTAGTTATTCAAGCAAGCCAAAATCATAGTTAGGAGAAACAAGTATGAAAGACCGGCGGGAATTTATAATTACCAAGGCGATGGAGCTATACGCAATCAACGGATATAACAATGTGTCTATCACAGACCTGCAGATTGCGTTAGACATGGGACGTGGCACACTCTATTACTATTTCAAATCGCAGGACGAACTATTTCAGGTATGTATGGAGCGCTACTTCCTGCGACCCAAGCAGACGGCACTACAGCAACCGGATACCGTTCTCCTTCCCGATATGATACAGGCTATGCTTGGCTATCTGGATAGCCTGAACGAAGCATTGCAGACATTCGACAATAAGAATATCAATACGAGCAATGTGGTCAATCTGATGTTTACCGCCTACAATCGCTTCCCCAGCCTATCACGAAAAGCAAAGCGTCTATTTACCAACGAAGTGGAACTATGGAAGAAGGCATTGCGCAATAGTGTGCGAGCAGGGCAAGTGCGCTCGGATATTAATATCGACTTGATAGCGCTGATGTTCACGCACATTAAGGACGGATATGATAGCGGACAATACGGCATCACGATGGACTTTACGATTTTCCCACGACAATACAACTATCTGTACGAACTGATAAAGCCTATCGGCGGGGATGCCCAGGCATAGTTTCGGAGTTAGTTCGGGAGTGGTTCGGGAACTACGGGATTTTGTCGGAACAAAAGTCTATACAAGATGACCTATACACCCCTAAAAATATACAGCTTGTTTGCGCAATAGTATAGAGAATTGCATAAAAGTACAATAATCACGAACTCTGAATGCATAAATATACAATATATTGTATAATATGTATACAAAAAGTGTATTTGGTTGGACGAGATGTATTTTTTATTCATTATTGAACACTCGTTCAAACAAAATAAATTACCTTTGCCACCGAACATAGTAGGATACAGGACTGCATATATAAGATACCGATAGTATTTACTATATACGGGGCTACAGATACAGGCGATATTTATTAAAATGCAGAACAATAGACACTAAGATACAGACAACATATACTAACAAAATATGGCAACAAAACACTATTTGGCGTTCCTTGAAGGAACGATGAAAAAGCGCTGGGATAAGCTGGCTTTGGCAGATATTGATAGCGACAACAAGTACACTTATGCCCAATTGGCAGAGCAGATTGAGCGTCTGCATACCACCTTTGAAGCATTAGGCATCAAAGAGGGCGACAAAGTGGCTCTCTGCGGGCGCAACTGCGCAAACTGGGGCGTTACTTTTCTCGCTATTGAAACCTACAAAGCGATTGCTGTCAGCATCCTGCCGGATTTCACAGGGGAAGGCATTCATAACCTGGTGAACCACTCGGAAGCAGCGCTGCTTTTTGTAGGACCAAATGTAAAGAAAAAAATCACTCCTACCGAGCTGCCCAACCTGAAAGGCATCGTGTTTATGGATGATTTCTCGCTGTTCTACTCGGCAAATGAAGAGGTAGAGAAAGCCTATAATGCCGTAGATGCCCTATTCAAGAACAAGTTCCCCAACGGCGTACAGCAATCGGATGTACACTATCCGACAGACAACATCGATGACCTCGCGCTCATCAACTACACCTCCGGAACGACCAGTGCGCCCAAGGGCGTTATGCTGACACACTTGAACCTGAGCGGAAACGTGGAATTCGCCTGCCAGCGTATCCCGCACCGCCCCGGCGACAAGGTATTGTCAATGCTGCCTATCGCTCACATGTTCGGACTGATGTTTGAGTTCCTCTATCAGGTATGCGACGGTGCAGAGACCTACTTCCTGACAAAGGCTCCTACCCCATCGACACTGATGAAGGCCTTTGCACAGGTACATCCATTTATGATTCTGACCGTACCTCTCGTGATCGAAAAGATTGTCAAGAAGAGCGTGCTGCCGACGATCAACAAGCCCGTGATGAAAGTACTGTGGAACACACCGGGCATTAAGAACATCATCCGTAAAAAGGTAAACGACAAACTGATGGCTGCTTTCGGAGGACAATTGCGTTACCTCATTATCGGTGGTGCAGCACTCAACCAGGAAGTGGAGCAATGCCTCAAAGACATCAAGTTCATCTACTGCGTGGGCTATGGTATGACTGAGTGCGGACCGCTTATCTCGTATGAAGATTGGTTCAACTTTGCATTCCACTCCTGCGGAAAAGGAATTCCTCAATGCCAAGTGCGCGTAGATTCGGAAGACCCGCAACATAAAGAGGGAGAACTACAAGTGCATGGCGTGAATGTAATGAAGGGATACTACAAGAACGAAGAAGCCACGAAAGCTGTATTTACAGAAGATGGTTGGATGCGTACCGGAGACCTGGGTATCATTGACAAAGACGGCAATATATTCATCAAAGGACGCAGCAAAAACATGATTCTCGGTCCTTCGGGACAAAATATCTATCCGGAAGAGATTGAGGACAAGCTCAACAACCTGCCCGGTGTGGTAGAGTCGGTTGTGGTTGACCGTCAAGGCAAACTCGTAGCATTGGTTTATCCGGACAACTCACCCGAAGGCAAGAAGCTGCTGCATGGAGCGACGACCTTCAACGAGCTGATGGAACAAAACCGCAAAGAGCTCAACAAGCTGCTGCCGCAATACAGCCAAATTGCCTCTATAGAACTCGTAGCAACCGAGTTTGAGAAGACTCCAAAGCGCTCTATCAAGCGTTTCATGTACAAGTAATTCGTACTACGGCGCTACCGCTTCCGGTAACGCATCTCAGAAAAATCATACTTCTATATCCGTACACTCAATACTTCTGCCAAAGCGGCAGAATGTATTGAGCAGGATATGGCTATGTCTAAAAATTAAGGTATAAATAAGGTTTTAGAAAGGTATTATGACACAAATCAAAAACAAAAATGTCCTCATCACCGGAGGGGCATCGGGTATTGGAAAGATTATGGGACGCATCTGTTTGGAAAAAGGTGCGAAAAACTTAATTATTTGGGATGTGAATCCAGTTTCGTTGGAACAAACAAAGAACGAATTGAATCCGATAGGTGCTGTAACGACCTACTCGATAGATATTACCGATGACCAAGCAGTGGTCAAGACCTACCAACAGGTATTGAGTCAGTTTGAGCGAATCGGCGTACTGATTAACTGCGCAGGTATCGTTCGAGGTAACAAGACATTCAACCACAACACGATTGACGATGTGCGACTAACCATGAATGTGAACAGCATCGCACCGATGGTGCTCTCCCTGCAAGCGCTGCAACCGATGCTCGACGCCAACGAGGGGCATATATGCAACATTGCATCGGAAGCCGGAATGATATCGAATCCCAAAATGACGGTTTACGCTGCCAGCAAATGGGCCGTTATCGGATGGAGCGACTCGCTACGCATCGAGCTCAGCGAAGCGAAATCGAATGTGCATGTGACAACCATTGCGCCCTATTACATCAATACGGGTATGTTTGACGGGGTGGAATCACCGATATTCCCAATCCTTGACCCCGAAAAGACTGCCAAAAAGATTATTCGTGCCATAGAAAAGAACAAGGATTTCTGCGGACTGCCGTGGGGATTCCATTTTGTACGATTTATGCAAGGCATATTGCCCACAAAAGTATTTGATTTCTTATTTGGCACTGTATTTGGTATATTCAAAGCAATGGACCACTTCACGGGACGCCGCCCTGCGGCAGACAACAAAGCCTAAGGAATATCGTTCTGCTCATCCAACGACACACATTTATCCTATCCAAAAACTGACGCATACTATGACTGAAATTGAGCAAATAGTGGCTCGACAGCGAGCTTTCTTCGCATCGGGTAAGACTCTCGACTATGCTTTCCGTAAGCATGCATTACAACAACTCGATGCGGCCATTCGCAAATATGAGAAGGCGCTCACAGAGGCTCTCTGGACGGATCTGCATAAATCGTACGAGGAGGCTTATCTGACAGAGATCAGCATCGTGTATGGGGAGATACGCAATCACTTGCGCCACCTGCGTCAATGGATGCGACCTGTACGGAAACCCTCGCCACTGAGTATATTCCCGGCACGCAGCAAAGTGATTACGGAACCACTGGGTAATGCGCTGATAATAGCGCCGTGGAACTATCCGGTGCAATTGTTGCTCAATCCGCTGGTCGGGGCTATATCAAGCGGATGCACAGCCATGCTCAAACCTTCGCCTTATACACCGCACGTCTCGGCGGTTTTGACGGAGATGGTTCGGGAGTGCTTCGGGAATGAGTACATCGGAATCGTGGAAGGACACCGTGATGTGAACACAGCCCTGCTGGAACAACGATGGGATTTGATATTTTTTACCGGCAGCCCCGACCTGGGCAAAAAAGTGATGCTGGCCGCCTCGAAATACCTGACTCCCGTCATCCTTGAGCTGGGCGGGAAAAGCCCTTGCATCATCGACAAAGACGCCAACCTTGCCATCGCTGCCAAGCGTGTGGCATGGGGCAAAGCCCTCAACGCCGGACAGACCTGTATCGCACCGGATTATTTGCTGATACACAAGGATGTGCAAGCCGAATTCTTGCAGATGCTGCAGAAAGAATTTGAAAACCTTCTGGGCAAAGACCCGCAACAAAGTCAACACTTTGTGCGCATTGTGAGCGACCGTGCCTTTGAGCGGCTAAGCGGATACCTACAAGACGGAACGACCTACTATGGTGGCAAGACCGACCCAAAGGAACGCTATTTTTCACCGACTATCTTGACAGATGTGCGCCCCGACGCTCCGGTGATGCAAGAAGAGATATTCGGTCCTATATTTCCCGTGCTGACATTTGAAAATATACAAGAGGTTATTGATTTTGTACGCCAACGAGAGAAACCGCTGGCGCTCTACTACTTCGGCAAACAAGACAAGTTCGTGCTGAAACATACGACCTCAGGCGGTAGCTGTATCAATGATACCATTATGCATATCGTCAATGACCACATTCCGTTTGGAGGGGTCGGAAACTCGGGCATGGGAGGCTACCATGGTATCGATTCGTATTTGGCATTCTCACATCGCCGCTCGGTAGTAACGACACCGACATGGCTCGACCTGCCGTTCCGCTATATGCCCTACTCGCTATTCCGCTGGGTGAAACATATTCTATAGACTTTTCGGCAGAATGGGAATACTCTTGCAGAATTGAAATAAAAAGCGTAACTTTGCGCACTTTTTGGCAACAACACGAATAGGGCGACTAAAAAAAATGGAACGCCCCAAACCAAGAGGACAACCATAGCGAAGAGAATAAAAGCGGCTATCGAACAATAGTAGGGCAACAATGAAACAAAGCGAGTTTACACCGGAAGAGGAACAAATGATTCAACATGCGTTCGAGGAACTGCTGGACGACTATGCGCACACCGCGCACCGTCAGAAAGTGGAAATCATTACGCATGCCTTCAACTTTGCCAAACAAGCCCACCAAGGCGTACGACGACTGAGCGGTGAACCCTATATCATGCACCCGATTGCCGTTGCCCGTATCTGCGTGAAAGAAATAGGATTAGGCAGCACCAGCATCTGCAGCGCACTGCTCCACGATGTGGTGGAAGATACGGACTACACCGTAGAGGACATCCGCGACCTATTCGGCGACAAAATAGCACAGATTGTAGACGGACTGACCAAGATTTCGGGCGGTGTATTCGGCGCACAAGCGAGCGAGCAGGCTGAGAACTTCCGCAAGTTGCTGCTGACCATATCCGACGATATTCGCGTGATACTCATCAAGATAGCCGACCGTCTGCACAATATGCGTACCCTAGGGGCGCAACCCAAAGACAAACAATACAAGATAGCCGGCGAGACACTCTATATCTATGCGCCGCTCGCACACCGACTGGGGCTTTTCCCCATCAAGACCGAACTCGAAGACCTGAGTTTCAAATACGAACACCCCGACAAATACGCCGAGATAGAAGCCAAATTAGCAGCCAACAAGAACGCACAGATGGCAACTTTCGAGACTTTCTCCGCCCCCATACGGAAGAAACTCGAGGCAATGGGGTATCAGTTCACCATCACGGCGCGTATCAAGTCGGTCTACTCGATATGGAAGAAAATGACCACGCAGCAGATACCCTTTGAGGATGTCTACGACCTGCTGGCGGTGCGCATTGTCTTCACCCCGCACGAGAACATGTCGGAGAAAGACCAATGCTGGATGATTTACTCCGCCATTACGGAGATCTATCGCCCGCACCCCGAGCGTATACGCGACTGGATAAGCACACCCAAAGCGAATGGATACGAGGCGCTGCATGTAACGGTCATGGGACAAGACGGCGAGTGGATAGAGGTACAGATTCGCACCGACCGCATGCACGAACTGGCAGAACGAGGACTCGCCGCACACTGGAAATACAAAACGGGCGAGGCAGACGAATCGGAACTCGACAAGTGGCTCTGCGAGATAAAAGAGATACTCGAACACCCCGAAAAGGACGCCATGGAGTTCCTCGACACCTTCAAACTCAACCTGTTTGCGCAAGAGGTGTTTGTCTTCACGCCCAAAGGGGAGATTAAGACCATGCCGCAGGGCGCAACGGCACTCGACTTTGCATTCCAACTGCACTCCGAACTGGGCGAACACTGCATCGGGGCGAAGGTGAACCACACACTCGTGCCGCTGAGTTATGTACTGAAAGGCGGCGACCAAGTGGAGATACTGACCTCGAACAGCCAACACCCGCAGGACAACTGGCTGGGATTTGTAACAACCGCCAAGGCGCAGACCTGTCTGCACGCCTATTTCAAACGGGAGGAGCGCAACTACATCAAACGAGGCGAGAAACTGTTCCACGATGCGCTCGACATGATTGGCGCAAAGGACAGCGTGGACATGGCGTTGCAGCGTATGCTGAACCACTACCTGCTCACGCAGCCGCAGCAACTCTACCTGCAGATTGGGCAAGGTGCGATACGCCTCGACGATATGCAGCAGATAATCTTCCCAAAGAAGAGCCTCTGGGAGCGTATCAACCCCTTTGCGTCCACCGCAGCGGGACAACCGAAAGCCGCCATTGCGCCGCCGAAGATTACCACCCCGCCGAGCAAGAAGAAGGAGATAGTGCTGACCGATGAGAACCTCGGGAAAGACTACATCCTCGCAGATTGCTGCCACCCTATTCCCGGAGATGAGGTGTTGGGCTACCTCGACGAGGACGGGAAGATGTATATCCACAAGATAGACTGCGACGAGGCGATGCTGCTCAAGTCATCGCACGGAAAGCAAATATACGCCGCTACATGGAACACGCACCGCGTGCAATCGTTTGTGGAAACGATTGAGATACAGGGTATTGACAAGTTCGGTGTATTCATCCATGTGCTGCAAATCATTACGGAGCAGTTCCATATCAATATGCGGGCAATGAATGTGATAGCCGACGACGGTATATTCCGAGGACGGCTCGAGGTATACATCTACGACCGAAAAGAACTGCAAGACCTGTTCGCCGCACTCAAGAAACTGCCGGACATAAAAGTGGCGAAGAGAGTGGAAAGCAATTAATAATTAACAATTAACATGCGCATAGTACGACTACTGCGCATACTACTAGCGGAGCGACACTACGCAAAATACGAAAACTACGCATAATACAAGCGAAGCGATACTACGATAACTACGCAAAATACGCAAAATATATGAAAAAGATTTTGGCGACACTCTCTATGGCTCTCGTGGCAGTAGCCATGCTGGCACAACAACCTGTGCTTACATTTGAGAAAACAGAACACGACTTCGGCAAAATAAACGAAGCAGACGGTCGTGTAACCACCGTATTTAAGTTCAAGAACGAGGGTATGGAGCCGCTCGTGCTGAGCAATGTGCGTGCCAGTTGCGGTTGCACCACGCCCAAATGGACACGCGAACCTATCGAACCCGGACAGACGGGCGAGATAACCGTCACCTACAACCCGAACGGTCGTCCCGGGCGCTTCCAAAAGACCATTACCATTACATCGAACGCTACAGAAGCTACAAAGCGTCTGTATATCAAGGGCGAAGTAATTCCAAAACCCGCTAAGCCGATAAACCAATATGGTGTCAAAATGGGCGAGCTGAGCCTTAAGAGCCAAGCCGTTACATTCGGAACCATCAAAAAAGGCGAAAATGCAAAACGAGAGATAGAATACGCCAACCTGACCGACAAGGAGATAAGCGTTGATCTCGCCACACGCGATCAAGATGACTATCTTATCAGCCAAACGACACTTGGAAAACTAAAACCCAACGAGACCGGTAAGTTTGTATTCGTATTGGATTCAAAAAAATGCCCGCTCTATGGTCCGGTAGAAGTGTATGCCTATGTAGTGGTGAATGGTAAGCAAGTGATAGAGGACACCTACAAAATAACACTAAAAGGCGAGGTAACTGAAGATTTCAGCAGCCTGAGCGCCGCAGACCGGCAGAATGCCCCCATCCTCGAAATGGACAAAGAGTTCGATCTTGGTACGGTGGCAGCCGGCAAAAAGCTGAAAAGCACTATATCGCTCAAGAACGGAGGCACAAACGCACTGCTAATCCACCGCGTCTACTCAAGCGACAAGACCATTGAATGCATTGCACCAAAATCGGTTAAGGCAAGCCACAAGGCAAGCACCATCCGCGTGGAGATTGCCACCACAGCAGACGGAAAGACTATGGAGCCGGGCAATTATGCACGCCAACTGCAGGTAATCACAAACGACCCCAATCAACCGAAACGCTTTGTAACCATACGCTGGACGGTAAAGTAACCCGGTAGGCACCTATAGAAAGGCAGGTTTTTCGAAAGAAAAACTTGCCTTTTTTTGATGAAGAATGCGAATAGGTATTGTAGGTTCGAGAAAAAAGCAGTACCTTTGCAACGCTTTTGTGTGAATAACGACAAGAGCAGTAATGTAACATCGTTTGGATAGACGCTTAGGAGAACGGAGACCATAGAGGGAACCACCAAAGAGCGACCAATTGGACGAGGTTATGATTGTAAAACTATAAAACAACAAACAAAGTCATGTATTTGACCGCAGAAAAAAAAGCAGAACTCTTTGCACAATACGGCAAAGACGCTAAAAACACCGGTTCGGCTGAGAGCCAAATCGCCCTCTTCACCTTCCGCATTAACCACCTGACAGAGCACCTGAAACAAAACCGCAAGGATTTCGGTACGGAGCGTGCACTGACTACCTTGGTAGGTAAGCGTCGTCGCCTGCTCGACTATCTGAAAGAGAAAGACATCGAGCGCTATCGTGCAATCATCAAAGAGTTGGGTATCCGTAAGTAATACCTACCCCAAGAAACAAGAAGGAGCCGTCAGCGGCTCTTTTTTGTTTCATTTTCACTCGGAATGGATTGGAAACTCCCCCATTCCATAAGGGGAAAAGGAGATGTCGTGGGGACACGATAAAAGATTCGCTGTTGCCGGAGTCGATTTTTTTTTGTAACTTTGTCGCAGAAAAAGATTGCTGATACAGATTTGCGATGATAGAAATAAAAGAAGAAATAGAAACTGCCGTATTGGTAGGACTAATCACCCCTACCCAATCGGAAGAACGAACCAAAGAATACCTCGACGAGTTGGCATTCCTAGCTGACACGAACCATATCGTACCTGTCAAACGATTTGTACAACGGTTAGACCAACCAAACACGAGCACCTATATCGGTGAGGGGAAAGTACAAGAAGTGAAAGACTATGTACTCAGCCCGGAAACCGAAATATCGACCATCATATTTGATGACGAACTATCGCCCCGACAACTGCGTAACTTAGAAAAAGAGATAAACGCACTCCCTAATGGAAAAACCGGTTCGGTACGAATTATTGACCGGACAATGCTCATCCTAGAGATTTTTCTACGGCGCGCACAAACCGGCTACGCCAAAACGCAAGTGGAAATGGCCCACTTGCAATATATGTTGCCCCGATTGACCCGAATGTGGTCGCACCTTGACCGCCAACGAGGCGGCGGCACGACTGCTCGTGGTATGGGTGAGACACAGATAGAAGCAGACAAACGAATTATCGGTCAACGAATAGCCCTACTGAGAGAGGACTTGAAGAAAATAGACCGACAAATGACCACCCAACGGCAGAACCGAGGGAAAATGGTGCGTGTGGCGCTGGTAGGCTACACCAATGTCGGGAAATCGACACTGATGAACCTGCTCAGCAAATCGGAGGTGCTGGCGGAAAATAAACTATTTGCCACATTAGACACCACGGTTCGGAAAGTGACCATTGATAATCTGCCTTTCTTACTGAGCGACACGGTAGGATTTATCCGTAAATTGCCGCACCACTTGGTGGAATCGTTCAAATCGACACTGGATGAGGTGCGTGAAGCCGACCTACTAATCCATGTGGTGGATATATCACATCCGAACTTTGAGGAACAATACGAAGTGGTGGAAAAGACCATCAACGAATTGCTTACGCACGAGGAGGAGATACAGGAGGGAAAACCTTGGTCGGGCAAAGGACAGCAGAAAAGAAGCGAAAAACGAGTGCGCGAGATACCTCGAATCGTGGTATTCAACAAGATAGATGCCTTCACATATACCCCAAAAGAAGAGGATGACCTGACTCCTATCCTACGGGAAAACCTGTCGCTCGAAGAGCTGCAGAAAACATGGATGGCCAAACTGCAGAACGATTGTATCTTTATTTCTGCCAAGAATAAAGACAACATCGAGGCACTCAAAGAGCTGATGTATGAACGAATAAAAGCGATTCATATTCAGCGCTACCCTTATAATGACTTCATATTTCAAAAATACGAATAAATCATGACAAAGTATGTATTTGTGACCGGTGGTGTAGCCTCCTCGCTCGGAAAAGGAATCATTGCTGCCTCATTGGGAAATCTGCTCAAAGCGCGTGGGTTCCACGTAACCAATCAGAAATTAGACCCATATATCAATGTGGATCCCGGTACGCTCAACCCCTACGAACACGGAGAATGCTATGTGACCGAAGATGGGCACGAGGCAGATCTGGACCTTGGGCACTATGAGCGCTTTCTCGATGTGCGCACACACAAAGCCAACAACATCACCACCGGACGAATATATCAAACCGTCATCGAAAAAGAACGCCGAGGCGACTTCTTGGGCAAGACCGTACAAGTGGTTCCGCACATCACCGACGAGATAAAGCATCAGATACAGCTGCTCGGAGAGACCGGTAATTACGACTTTGTCATCACAGAAATAGGCGGTACGGTAGGCGATATAGAAAGCCTGCCCTATATCGAAGCCGTTAGACAACTGCACTGGGAACTCGGCAACAACTGCTGCTGCATACACTTGACCTACGTCCCCTATCTGGCTGCAGCCAAAGAGCTGAAAACCAAACCGACGCAACACTCCGTGAAGGATCTGCAACAGGAAGGCGTTCAACCGGATATTTTGGTTCTCCGCACGGAACACGAAATACCCATAGATATGCGCAAAAAAGTGGCTCTATTCTGCAATGTATCAGTAGATTGCGTTATTCAATCGATCGATGCACCTACGATTTATCGTGTGCCACTGAATATGCAAAGCGAAGGGCTTGACAAAGCTGTTCTGCGCAAGACAGGCTATGACATAGACAAAGTACCCGCTGCCGATATGACACGATGGAATATGTTCCTATCGCACTTGGAAGGAGCAACCAAAGAAGTACGCATAGCCATCGTTGGTAAATATGTACAACTGCAAGATGCATACAAGTCGATTCGCGAATCGCTGACACATGCAGCTGCATACAACGACCACAAATTGGTACTTACCTCTATCCTAAGCGATGAATTGACGGCCGAAAATGTAGCGGAGAAATTAGCCGGTCAGCAAGGAATTGTCATTGCTCCGGGATTCGGGTCGCGAGGAGTGGAAGGCAAATTTGCCGCACTGAAATATGCTCGGGAAAAGGGTATCCCCTGCTTTGGTATTTGCATGGGTATGCAGTGTATGGCTATTGAATTTGCCCGTGACGTATTGGGATATGCAGACGCCAATTCGACCGAATTTGCACCGGACACAACCCATAATGTGATCGACATGATGGAGGCACAGAAGAAATTGGTCAACAAAGGAGGTTCTATGCGATTGGGAGCCTACCCATGCAAGCTGAAAGAAGGAAGCAAGGTGGAAAAAATATACGCAGAACACACCGAAAACCTGCAAGACGACATCATTTACGAACGGCACAGACATCGCTACGAATTCAACCACACCTATCAAGACGCATTCGAGAAAAACGGTATGGAATGTGTTGGAATGAATCCGGACTCCGGATTAGTAGAGATACTCTGCCTCAAAGACCATCCTTGGTTTATCGGCGTGCAATTCCATCCGGAATATTCATCTACAGTGCTGCATCCGCACCCACTGTTTGTTGATTTTGTGAAAACAGCCACTCAAATTACAAAATAAGCTATGCGTACGATTCAAGAACAAGGACTCACTTTTGATGAGTATTTGACTCCGGCACAAATAGAAGAAGCCGTCAAAAATGTGGCAGAGCGCATCAATAAGGACTATGCCGGGCGCGAACCGCTATTTATATGCGTGCTAAACGGAGCATATATCTATGCCGCAGACCTATATCGCCATATCAATCTGCACTCGGAGATTACATTTGTGCGACTGAAATCGTATGAAGGCACATCAACGACCGGGAATGTTCGGATGATTATTCCCTTGCAGGAGGACATCAAAAACCGAGATATCATCATCATTGAAGACATCGTGGATACGGGCATAACCATGCACGGATTCAAGCAGCTGCTCAAAGAACAAGGAGCACGCTCGGTGGCAGTAACATCGTTCCTATTCAAGTCGGAAGCACTGCAACATGCTGATGCCAAGCCGGAATATATCGGAGTGAGCATCCCGAATCAATTTATCTTGGGATACGGATTAGATTATGACGGATACTGCCGAAAT
>CAVKVE010000026.1:13611-17306 GCA_963659655.1 Bacteroidaceae bacterium
ATAGATTAGTGCTTTTGTCTGCGATAGGTCTGCGCACTGATACCCGTATGAATACGGAAGTACTTACAGAAGCTGCTGGCTGTCGCAAAATTCATGGAGAAAGCAATCTCTTTGATTGACTCATCCGAAAGAAGGAGGCGTTGCTTGATTTCACGCACTGCTATTTCGTTGATAATATCAGACGGTGTCTTGTGTGCCACCTGATTGCATATATAGGTCAGATACTTAGCCGAGATGGCCATCTGGTCGGCGTACCATGCCACCGGATAACGAGTGGTGCGATTATTCTCTAACAAGCGCATAAACTGCGAGAACAAGCGCGTTGTGCGCGTACCTATCAAATCGCTAGAGATGACAATCTTTCCGTCGTAGGTCTGCTCTGTCATCGACTCATCCACCCACGAGATCATTTCAAAGATAATCGCCTGCGCCAAAACTTCGGCAATGCGTTTTTGGTAAGGTCCTTCTTCGGAAACATAAAGCGAAACCAACTGCTCGTACGCCTCACAAATCTTCAAACGCCGCTCCGTCAAATGGATAATCGGGTGGTCTGACAAGAACTGATACTTATTGTACCAATCATCCTCCAAGCGCAGACACGAATAGGCAATATCACTCAACGACTCTGCCGTGAACGAAAATATCTGACATTGAAAATCAGGTGTATGCATATAATGCCCCAGCAAGAAATCGGGCATCGAGAACAACAAGTCGTTCTGCAGCACATCATAACTCTCACCATTCAACTCTACTCGCAGACGCCCCTGTTTGCACACAATGATTAACGCAGACGCCAGGGGAACTTGATTCGAATTTACCAAGGCATCTAAATCCTTCGAAATAAGGATGTTTTTGTACGGAATTTTGTCAGTATCAAGCATATTCTTTTCCTTTTTTGCACATATTGTCCAAAAAGAGATACAAAAAATATTCCAAAAAGAATAGGCGCACGCCATTTAAGACATACGCCTATTCATTTATGCGTTTATAGAAAACTATTGTGACTATTTGGATAACTTCGTGTTCTTAGCATTCGTCACAAGCCACACGCCGGAAAATACCAAAAGGATAGCTACTGCCTGCATCCAGCCAAACACCGCAAGTCCCATAACGACCGATACAAGACACGAAATAATCGGCTGAAAATAGTTGTAGATAGCCACCTGCGTCGGGCGAAGTGCCTGCTGCGCAAAGGTCATCAAGATGTAAGCACAATAGGTTCCGAAAAAGACCACGAATCCAACTTCCAGATAAGATGACAATGCGATGGTTTGCCATGGCAAAGATACAATATGTGCCGTCGTGAAGGGCCAAATGGTCAAAGTGGCAAACAACATCATCCATTTCATACAAGTCACTACCGAATACTTCTGTACCAATTTGCTAAATAACACCAAATAGGTGGCAAATGAACATTGCGCCACCACGCACATTACGGCTCCAATGGCATCCGTATAGGGATTAGCCGAAGGTTGTGCCGATGCGGTATGCGAAGTGAGAATCACCATCAATGCTCCCGACAAGGCTAAACAGATTCCAAGAATCTTCTGCCACGAGATATGCTCGTGCAAGAAAATAGCCGACAGAATCAATGAGATAATCGGCAAAGTGGTTGTCATAATACTTGCATTGACGGGCGATGTGTAACTGATACCTACCGTGTACAGACCTTGATTGAAAGTAATACTGCACAAAGACGCCAAAAAGAACAGCCCAATATCTCGCAAAGGCACACGCTCTTGTTTTTGACCACATAAGGTCAATACCAAAGAGGTCAACCAAAAACAGATGGCCCCACCAGCAACTCGGAAAGACACAATATCCAATCCGGAAAAATCGGAGCGCATGGCATCCTTTGCAAATGGTGCCATCAGCCCCCAACAAACGCACGCCATAGCTATAGACGCATGGCGCAACCAAATCTTTTCTGTACTCATTTTAGACTAAATTCGAGCGCAAAATTACTACATTTACCCAATATGAGCAAATCTTTTTTATGGCTCGTAAAACAAATGTAGCATATAACAAAAAATCGGACTCTCCCGATGAAGGAAAGCCCGATGATTCGTTGCACAATTTGTGCTTAGGCTATGCGTGCGGCAGCGTCTTTGTAGTACTTCTGATGGACAAAGACATCCGTTGTATACGGATTGATATGGTGCTTTTTGGAACATATAGACCATTTATAGGACAGCGATTTTTCCAAATAATTGGATAATTCAACGAAAAGCAGTACCTTTGCAATGGTAATAGAACGATGATAAAGGACTGCATACAAATATACGACCGATACGAGGCAATAGACCCGCAGGCATGGGATATGCTTGTGCGAGAAAGCAATACCGCCACTTGGTTCCAAACACGAGAGGCGTATCGGTTTTATGCCTCGCTGTCACAGGAGATGACGCCCTTTGTCTTCGCCGTGGAAGAAAGCACTCGCCTTATGGGCGTAATTGTTGGGTACATCACTCGAACACAATCTACCCTTAAACAGTATTTTACTCGGCGGGCGATTATTATTGGTGGGGCATTGCTCGATGAGGCTATCTCGGACGAGGCACTCTCGACACTGCTGACTGCGGTACGCCATGGGTTGCAAGACAAGGCTATCTATATCGAATTGCGGAACTTCCACGACTACAGCCGCTGGCAGAAAGTATTCGCCGACAATGGTTTTACCTATCAGCCACACCTGAACTTTCATATTAATACCTCCTCGCCTGCTGTGGTAGAACAAAACCTCGGCAAGAGCCGCAAACGGGATATTCGCACTTCGATACGCGAGGGGGTTACTGCCGTTCAGCAACCCACTTTGGAACAAGTACAAGAATACTATGCGCTTCTCCGGACGCTCTATCGCACGAAAGTGAAGACACCGCTTTTCTCGTGGGCGTTCTTCGAGCAACTCTATAAGACGGAGAGCGGACGATTCCTACTCTGTGCCTACGAGGGGCGAATTATCGGCGGCACGGTTTGCGTCTGCCTACCTGCGAAAGGCGTATACGAGTGGTTTGTATGCGGCGAGGACGGCAAATACGAACATATTTTCCCCTCATCGTATGCCACCTATCTCGGTATTTGCCATGCAGCGGAGGGCGACTATCCGCTGTTCGATATGATGGGTGCCGGCAAACCCGATGAAGCGTACGGAGTGAGGGATTTCAAGGCACGCTTCGGCGGCAAAGAGGTGGAACACGGACGATACCTATCTATCTGCCACCCGCTGCTCTACCGCCTCGGCTCGCTGGGTGTTAAGATACTGAAAAAGAGATGAATGCAAGACTTTGGGCAATACGGATAAAGAACGCACTCCTATACAAAGTAGGGGTGCATTTCCCCTATAATCCCGTGCGGATATGGGCGATGCGCCGATTGGGATACACCGTTGGCGAACAAGTCTATATCGCAGGGGACTTGACTATTACACAGAACTTCACGGAGAATCGCGGCACGCTCTCGATAGGCAATCGCGTGTCGATTGCACCCTGCGTGATACTGACGCTCATCAGCCATGCGAACGCCTCTGCTATTCGCCAATACATACCCGTTCGTGGGGGGGGGGTACGAATAGAAGATGATTGTTGGATAGGGGCAGGGGCTATCATTCTCAACGGCATAACCATTGGCAAGGGCGCAGTAGTGGGCGCAGGCGCCGTAGTAACGAAAGATGTCGCCCCATATACCATAGTAGCCGG
>CAVKVE010000026.1:17858-23429 GCA_963659655.1 Bacteroidaceae bacterium
AAAAATGAACATATTAATCGACATAGCGCACCCGGCACATGTGCATCTGCTGCGGAACTTTTACGCAGAGATGATGCAAAGGGGGCATAAGGTAATCGTTACCGTAAAGGATATTCCGGCAGCACGGCAACTGCTTGATTTATATCATATTCCTTATATCTTCTTGGGTAAAAAGTCCGATAGATTGGCGGGGAAAGCATTGGAGCAACTGCGCTACAATTGGGAGGTATGGCGTATCGTGCAGCGGGAGCATATTGATGTCGGTGTCGGCTCGTCCATCACCTTGGCGCATGTGAGTCGGCTCAGTCGGATGAAGAGCATTATTTTGGACGACGATGATGATGCGGTGGAGCCGCTGTTTGCCAAGTATGCACACCCCTTTGCGGATGTTATTCTCTCGCCCGAAGGTACGCCGCGCAAGTCGAAGAAAACCATTTACTATCCCTCCTATCATGAGTTGGCGTACCTGCACCCCAACCGCTTTGTGCCGGACGCATCGGTATTGGACGATGCGGGGATTCACTACACACGGCAAACAGACGGAACAGTGAGCGAGGTAGAACCGTATTTTGTGCTGCGGTTCAATGCCTTTAAGGCGCACCACGATGTGGGTGTGGTGGGACTGACTATTGAGAACAAACGCCGATTGGTGAAGTATCTGAGCCGACATGGGCGGGTGTTCATCACCACAGAGCGGAACATCGACGAGGAGTTCTTGCCGTATCAGTTGCGGGTGTCGCCGGAGAAAGCACACGCACTGATGTACTATGCCACGATGTTGGTGGGCGACAGTCAAACAATGACTTCGGAGGCAGCCGTACTCGGCACACCTGCTATCCGCTGCAACACTTTCGTTGGGCGTATCCATTATTTGGAGGAAGAGGAGCACCGCTATGGATTAACTTTCGGTTTCCGCCCCGAGCAGTCGGAGGAGATGTTCGCAAAGATAGAAGAACTCCTCTCGCTCGGCGCAGCACCCCTGCACAAAGAGTGGCAAAAACGCCGAGAGCAATTGCTTGCCGACAAGATTGACTACACGGATTTCCTTGTGTGGTTCGTAGAGGGCTATCCGAATACAGAGAAAGCGGTTCGCAATGGGGATGCGGCATTTTGGAAACAGTTTGGCAAGGCTACAAATGGCTGATGAGATGTAGACTCTTTGATGTAGGACATAGTCTCATCAACACAACATACATTAACACCCATTGGCAGAATAAACATACTGCCTTTTATTGTAGAGAACAAATTGTGAACTAAAAAAGGACATAGAATAGCCTTACACGAACCTATAATGGTAGGGTAATGGTAGGGTGATCTGTCCGAGATGAGTCGCTAATCGAAAAAGCATCTAAGACGGTGGAGAAACAGAAGAAAAATAGTATTTAATGTCTTTTCCGATTAATCTAATTATGCCCACGGATAATATTATCATTGCATCATAACAGATTCTATTTCAACGAATAATATCAAAGTAACAAATAAACCGCCGAACCTATCAGCTCGGCGGTTTCCTATCCTATCACAATTATTTTATTGTTGATTATTTTAGTTGACTATTTGCTGCGGTTTGAGCCTCTTGAATAGCTTTTATAATTTGAGGGATATTTTTAGTCTTGATATATTCAGAAACGATATATTCAGCCGTAGATGTGCCGAATACATTAGTAGAATACCATTTCTTTCGGAATTGAAGTCCATTATCTTTACCACTCTCAAAATAAATATCGAGACCTCCTATGACAGTATAACTAATATTGTAACTAAAAGATGCCTTACTTTCTGCAATTTCAAGTATCTTATTGAGGGCCGTAACAACATCCGAAACTTCTGACATATCCAAATACCCTAATGGCATTGGCGCACCTGAAGGAACGGCAACTGTTGCTGTTTTTCCTGATAATGCAGCAGCAAAACCTGCAGCTACGTTTTGCCTTGCTGTATGGTCCTCTGTACGGAACTCAATTGCTGCCATTTTTTTACCGGTTGTAAGATCAGTAAACACCTTCGAATAAAGGTCAAGCCCATTATCACTATATTCATACACATTCTCCTCTTTGAGAAAAGTGCAAGAATTGATAAATTTCTCGGCTTCTGTTTGCTGAGCTACAAGCTCGGCATTTGACTTTTGTGCAGAAGTTGTCCCGATAAACATTAGACAACTTGCAATAAATAAAAGACTTTTCTTCATGATTGTAATATTATTAGGTGATAGGATAGGAATACTGTTTTAGTAAACTAGAATAGTTACTACATACGGCGCAAGTGCTTTGATTTTCTCCGGCAATGATTTGCCATTAAGCGTATTTGAACCTATATTTACAATGGATATAGGAGCAGATTCGATAAGATTGAGAAGATAACCAGACTTAATAGCATAGCCGACATTATTGGCAACAGGAATCCCGGCACTTGTTACTCCGACTAGTATTCCCTGCGAGTCAAACATAGGGCCACCACTACTGCCCGGTTGTATTGGTGCTGAAATTTGGTATGTAACCACATCGTTTTGGTAACCTGTCTTAGAACTAATTATCCCATCCGTGATTTTTATTTCAGTCCCCATTATATGTTCCATGGGGTACCCCATTGTAAATATATAGGTCCCTACATCAATCAACTTTGATGATATAGTATATGGAAGTGATAAAAGCGGAGAAAAATCAGCCTCATCTATTGTAAGTAAAGCCAAATCATTTACCCTATCTACACAAAGTACTTTAGTGGAGTATTTGTGACTCCCATTTGAACTATTAACCACAATAGTCAATCGGCTAGCTTCTTTCACAACATGATAGTTCGTCGCCACAATATTTCCGCCTACAAAAAAGCCGCTACCATTACCTTTGACTCGGTTAGTTTCTTTGGAATCCAATATATGATCAGTTCCAATAGTTATGTCATACTCCGGATATAGTTTCATAAAACGTGTTTCAACATAACTTTTACTATCATATAGGGTAATATAACGTTCATTATATTCTAAATAAAAATCTGCAGGAGATGAAGTTTTATTCTCAAGTAACCAATTATTTACCTTATATAGACCTTTGGTTGTAGTTGGAGAAAAAGTAGCTTTTAAGTCGCCAATATGCCAAACCGACTCATTTGCCCCACCAAGATAAATAACTTTGTAGATGTTTTCCGTGTGAATGACAGCAAGACGATGACGCGATGTTCCCCAATATACAGGATTACTTGTACCGACAAAAGAATAAATTCCCTCAACCGGCAATGGGGTATGTTCTTGCCAATATGTCCGTAATTTTTGCTCCGTCCAATCTGTTTTATGGTTGTCGGTATTGTTGCGTATAGGAAGATTTTGGGCTTGAAAAATTGGACATGAGTAATTTTTATGTGTACCTTCTCTATTAGCGATACCTCCACGGAAATACCAGTTTATACTTTCCACGCCAACAGGGACACGAGGAAATACAAACATTGCATGCGCTATTTTCCCTTTTGAAGCACGATAATAATTCCAATAAATTAGCCCCTCATAACGATTCCATGGTCTATAATTACCTTCAAAATAAGAGTCCAACAATTTCAACCTGCCAAAATCTCCATATAGATAAATTTCAGCTCCTTTGCTATCATATTTGTGAGCATCGAAACAACCTGCACTATTATCCAGTATGGTAATGTCACAAAAAATAGCTGTTACATCATCATTGGACTCAATACTAACGACCTCCCATCGCTGTTTTGCATTCTCAAAAACAACTTGGGCATATACACAATAAATACATAGGGATGATGTAAACAAAAACAGAATAAATAAGCGCTTCATACTATGATGTTCTGCATCGAGAAGGCTCCTATTCTCAAATATTGCTATACCAAAAAAGCGTGGAGCCTTATTTTGCTTATTCCCTATGCTGAGGTTCCGGAAAGACCCTGTAACAAGAACAAACAAAAATGCCCACGCCCGATATGTACAGCCACATCAGAGATGTGGGGTGAATACATACCACGTAGACATTTACTGCCTCTTGCTTTGGGTTACGAAATTTTCCGGATTTCAGCATACCAAAACAAGCGTCAATAAACGCCTTTTTCAATTATGTCTGCAAAGTCGAAGTTCCTTCGGGCGTGGTTCGGGATTTTGCGCTGATGACGTTCCGTTTTTTGCAATAAATGCAAGCGCATAAATCGATATGCGCAACCTGAAACGCTCATTCAGACGCCCCTTCCCCACCCACGAAACAAGCCCATTCAACTTTACGCTGCAAATATACACATTTTTGCAGACACCGGCAAAAGATTTGCAATTTTCGGCGAGAAAAAAATGGGCTAATAGACATTTTTGTACCTAAAACAGAGCAATTTTGAGTATCAAGAACAACCACAGAAAGCAGTGTGTATTCTGTGTATATAGAGAGAATAAAGAGAGACAGTATTAAATACCGTCTCTACAAGAAATGTCTGTTAGCCCAAAAGTAAAAGAGTGGGATTTCCAACTGCCAAGTCTTGACAACCATTTACAATGCATTGATAAAAGACTTTCAACGACACCTCTCGGTCGAAGGAGCGTCGAAGCAGCGACGAAGCACCTCCTTAGGAAAAAGACGGGGGGAGGGATATGGAGGCAGCGAAGGACTCGGCCTCGGACAGCTGATTGGTTTTTCCGACATCGATCATTCGGGAGTCCTTCGGGAAATACGCCGAAAAACGATGTTCCGCACACAAATCAAGATACAAGTCTATCAATGAAAAAACAGCTCCTCGCTCTGCCACTACCGACTCCATGGCATCAAAAATTCGAGGCGAGAGCAACTGCATACCCGAAAACGCCAACGGCGTCAAGCCGTCCGCTGTATGCAACGATGCGGGACGCAACGCTCCCGTAGCGATATTTGTCCATCCCGACAAGCGCATATCCGCATCAAACAAAAGATAACGCTGCGTTTGACGACGGCTGACCACCAACAAGCCCATCTCATCAGGACTGTAAGCACGGCAGAAAGCGGAAATATCAATAGTGCTCAAAATATCAACATTGCACACCAAAATCGGGTCATTGCCTGACAACAGCGTGCGAGCATGGTATAGTCCCCCACCCGTTTCCAACAACTGCGCACGCTCATCACTCAATGCGATGGAGCAGCCAAAATTGTGCTGCTCAGCCAAATAGTCGGCAATCTGGTCGGCAAAATGGTGCACATTGATAACTATATCGGTGATACCCGCTGCACGAAGGCGCTCTATCTGCCACTGCAGCAAGGTCTTACCCGCCAAAGGCAGCAATGCCTTGGGGTGCGAATCGGTGAAGGGCTTAAGACGCGTGCCAAGACCGGCAGCAAAAATCATGGCTTTCATTATGAACAACGGCTAGTTTTAATAGACAATAAAGCTTTGAATACAAATACTTAGAGGTTTCTCTCGATGTTTTGCTCGCGGTGAATGAGATGCACGGGAACATGATAGGTATCGTGCAAGAAATGAGCCGTCGCCTCCGCACAATAGACCGAGCGGTGCTGCCCGCCTGTACAGCCGAAACAAACCTGCAAGTGGGTGAAGCCTCGCTCCAAATACCGCTCCACATGGTGGCTGAGCAAGGGATAAAGTTGG
>CAVKVE010000027.1:0-23143 GCA_963659655.1 Bacteroidaceae bacterium
AAAAAATACAATGGAAGAACAGGAAAAGTATGATGGGTCGAGCATTCAAGTGCTCGAAGGATTGGAAGCAGTGCGTAAACGCCCTGCAATGTACATTGGCGATATTTCGCAAAAAGGTCTGCACCACTTGGTATATGAGGTGGTGGACAACTCAATAGATGAGGCACTGGCAGGATTCTGCAACCACATTGAGGTAACGATAAACGAAGACAACTCCATAACCGTACAAGACAACGGGCGTGGTATCCCTGTGGATATGCATCCCAAAGAGCACCGCAGCGCACTGGAAGTGGTAATGACCGTGCTGCACGCCGGCGGTAAATTCAACAAAGACAGCTACAAAGTGTCGGGCGGTCTGCATGGTGTGGGTGTGAGCTGCGTAAATGCACTCTCGACCAAACTGCATGTGGAAGTCTATCGTGACGGAAAAATATACATGCAGGAGTATGCCAAAGGCAAGCCGACTTGTGAAGTACATGAGATTGGCACCTACGGCAGCGAACGAGGCACCGGCACCTGCGTACAATTCTGGCCGGACGGAAGTATCTTTACGGAAACGGTTTATCAGTACGATATACTCGCCAATCGTATGCGTGAATTGGCCTACCTGAACGCCGGCGTGAAAATTACGCTGACAGACAAGCGCCATCCCATTGCCAAAGAGCCGGAAGCACTGACTGACGGAGAAGTATCCGCAGAACAGAAAGGAGTTATTGCAGCTGATGGAAAACGATACAAAGGCGAAGTATATTACTCTGAGAAAGGTTTGAGCGAGTTTGTGCGCTACATAGAAGGCACACGAACCCCGCTGATTTCGGATATTATCCACCTCAACACCGATAAATATGGTACGCCCGTAGAGGTGGCCATGATATACAACACCGACTTCAACGAGAATGTACACTCGTATGTGAACAACATCAACACGATAGAAGGCGGTACACATGTGGCCGGATTCCGTGCTGCGCTGACTCGTGTGATGAAAAAATACGCAGAAGACAGCAAACTGTTGGAGAAAGCCAAGCTGAAAGACAAAGATGGAAACTCCGCTATTGACCCGAACGATTTCCGTGAAGGATTGACAGCAGTCATCTCGGTAAAAGTGGCCGAGCCGCAATTTGAAGGACAAACCAAGACCAAGTTGGGTAACTCGGAAGTAGCCGGCATGGTGTCGTCTGCTGTTGGCGAGGCACTGACCAACTATCTGGAAGAACATCCGGATGATGCAAAACGAATTGTAGAGAAAGTCATTCTGGCTGCACAAGCCCGCATTGCATCACGCAACGCCCGTCAAAGCGTACTGCGCAAATCGCCGCTCGGAGGCGGCGGACTGCCCGGAAAACTATCTGACTGCTCAAGCAAAGACCCAGCAGAATGCGAATTATTCCTCGTGGAGGGAGACTCTGCAGGTGGTACGGCTCGAAAAGGGCGCGACCGTGTGCGTCAAGCTATCCTACCACTTCGTGGTAAAATTTTGAATGTAGAAAAAGCGATGGAACATAAAGTGTTCGAGAGCCAAGAGGTACGCAATATATTTACCGCACTGGGCATCACATTCGGAACAGAGGAAGACCCCAAAGCACTGAACCTGAGCAAAATACGCTACCACAAAGTAATCATCATGGCCGATGCCGATGTGGACGGTGCGCACATTGCCACCCTGATTATGACCCTATTCTTCCGCCACATGAAGGAGGTAATCGAACAAGGATACCTCTACATAGCCATGGCACCGCTCTACCTATGCTCGAAAGATGGCGTGAAGGAATACTGCTGGAACGACCAACAGCTGAACGATTTCATACAGCGCTATGGTAACGGCAACGAGAACTCTGTGAAAGTGCAACGATACAAAGGTCTTGGTGAAATGTCGGAAACGCAGCTTTGGGAAACGACTATGGACCCGGAGCGCCGTATGCTAAAGAAAGTGACCATCGAAAATGCAGCTGAAGCAGACCGAACCATTGCTATGCTGATGGGCGATGATGTAGCTCCACGCCGTGCGTTTATCGAAGAAAACGCCACCTACGCAAACATTGACGCATAAAAACAGAAATGAAAGTAGCCGTCTATTGTAGCGCAAAAGACCAAATAGCCGAAGAATATCTCAAATTGGGCGACCAATTAGGGAAATGGATCGGCGAAATGGGACACACGCTGGTTTATGGTGGAGCAACGGGTGGACTGATGACGCGCGTAAGCAATGCCACAAAAGCAGCCGGCGGGAATGTGTTGGGTGTGATACCCCAACGCATTGTTGCTGCCAATAGACAAGCAGACAACTGCGACAGTCTATATCTGGTGACGAACATGAATGACCGCAAAGAACAAATGAAGCGGTTGGCAGATTGTTTCGTATGCCTTCCCGGCAGCTATGGAACATTGGACGAGATGATGGATGTGATAGCAAGCGGCACCGTAGGCGAACATCACAAACCGATATATATCCTCAACTACAATGGATTCTATCAGCCACTGATAGAACTCGCAGAGCAAATGCGAAAATTAGCATTCCTTCCGGAACAGGAGAGCTATAAACCAATGTACATCAATACATTAGACGAACTTTTCGAGATACTAACCAAATAGCATAAACAAATGAATCTATTAGCAAATTGGAAAAGCGACACGATGACAACCGCCCAACTCGAACGCCACATCGAGCAAGTAAAAAAGGACATTGTTCGCTATCGTGAAGTAGAAAAATCTGCCGAATTGGCAGAGTTCTTGGCGTTACAAAAAATAGTGGAAACGCCCGAGTTTCAGAAGAACAAGACCTATTTGCTAACACGCAAATATAAGGACACGGAAGAATATAAGACTCTGAATCGCTATCGGAGTTTGAAACTCTCTCCCGCATTGCATGGCTACTATTTGATATTGTCGTATCCGAACTTCAAAGAATATCTTGAATTTGCAAAAAGCGAGCGTTACGAACTACTGAAAGATAAAGCGGCAGTCAAAGAGTCGTCGGAACTGAAAAAATTCCAATTTATCGATCGTTCGTGGTCACTGCGTAACTTCCGTCGTTTTGAGAAATCGAAGGAAGTACAGGATTATCTGCGACTGAAGGTAGAGGTAAAGCAGGAGGAGTTCATTAAGCGCAATGCATTCTGGGCAGACCCGAAACGTTGGTACACCACCGAAGAGGGAAAACAAGATGTACGGTATTTGGACCTGAAAGCCGACCCGGACATTCAATTCTTCTTGGCGCAAGAAGCCCAAAAGATAGCCGAGTGGGAAAGCTACAAAACATTGTATGCAGAGGAGTTTGAATTGTCAAACCTGTCGCAGACTGCTTGGCAAGCCGGGTTCTACTACAATAATACGAATTTGAAAACAGACCACTCGTACGATAATGAACAGCAGGCATACAACCAAGGCAAAAACAGCCACATCGGCAATAGTGCATTGTGCGTAGAGGTCAAGAAAGAAAATGCCACCGCCACAGCATGGCATCCCGTAAAGGGATTCATCACCAAAGACTTTCAATGGACCGGTGATGTGCTGCAAACTGCAAAAGCATTTCAATGCGCCGAAGGATTGTTTATGGCCAAGGTTCGCGTGTCAGGGGCTGCTCACGCTGCCGTTTATTTAGCAACCGGCGAGCGTACACCGCTAATAAAATTGATGCAGTGGAATGGCAAAGAAGTATCTACCGGACTTCGCACCGAAAAAGAAGAAGGACATACTACTATAAGCGGCATCAAACCGGAACAATGGTATGTATATTCGGTGCGCATCAGCGACAAAGAGCTTGTTTGGTATATTAATAACCAAGAGGTTATGCGTGTAGCCAACACACTGAAAGGCGTTGCCCTCTACCCAGCCGTTGCGACCTATATTCCTCAAGGAGCCAATGCCGGTACCGGTAAGGTGGAAATTGATTGGGTTCGAGTATACCAAAACTAAAAAACGGTTTAGAGATGTTTCTGATAGCAGGACCTTGCGCCATAGAGGATAAAGACACCGTAATGAAAACGGCCGAAACGTTGCAATTAGAATGCAACGAATTGAATATTGACTTGATATTCAAATCCTCTTACGATAAAGCCAACCGAACTTCGAATTCACAACGAGGAGTCGGTATGGAAGAGGGACTTCGGATACTTCAAGAAGTAAAAGACCATTTTGGTCTACCTATCTTGACCGATGTCCATGAATCATGGCAATGCGCTCCTGTGGCAGAAGTGGCTGATGTGCTGCAAATACCGGCATTTCTAAGCCGTCAAACAGACCTTATACAAGCTGCAGCCCGTACCGGAAAGATAGTGAATGTCAAAAAGGGTCAATTTATGGCTCCTTGGGATATGCAGGGCGTAGTCAGCAAAGTAGAGGCTGTTCCTTCAACCAAAGCAATATGCGAAAGGCTTTGGCTCACAGAAAGAGGCTCCTCGTTTGGCTATGGGAATCTGGTGGTAGATATGACATCGCTCGTAGAAATGCGAAAATTCGGCTGCCCAGTCATTTTTGACGCCACCCATTCTGTACAGAAGCCAAGTAGCCAACAAGGAGTTACCGGCGGAAATAGAGAGATGGTGCCCTATCTAATGCGAGCAGCATTGGCAGTGGGTGTAGATGGGATATTTTTGGAGGTACATCCAGACCCCGATCATGCTATATCCGATGCAGCCAATCAAGTGAAACTAAGTAATATCCATACTATTCTAAGAGAGGCTATCTGCATTGACAATCTTGTGCATGACCTCCAAAAAATGGAATAGATAAGGACTAATAATAATATGGAAATGACATATTCCTTGCGTGCAAAAGAGATTTTTGCAGAGGAGATTGATGAGCTGAGCAGATTAGGCGCATCGATAGATGAGAATTTTGACAAAGTGGTGGAACTGATATACGCCTGCCAAGGGAAATTGGTAGTGATGGGTATCGGAAAAACCGGAATTATTGGACATAAAATTGCATCCTCGTTAGCCTCTACCGGCACATCAGCCATATTTGTGAATGCCGTAGAAGCAGTGCATGGGGATTTGGGAATGGTGTGCCGCAAGGATGTGGTGCTGCTCATCAGCAATAGCGGAGCCACCAACGAGATTCTGAATGTTATCAACCCGCTGCGCAATCTGGGTTGCCCACTCATTGCAATGACCGGCAATCCAGAATCCAAATTGGCTCAAGCATGCGATCTTGTCCTATCAGTTCATGTTGATAAAGAGGCTTGCCCGTTAGGATTGGCTCCCACCACCTCGACAACTGCTGCTACCTTGATGGGGGATGCACTGATCGTATGTCTAATGGAGAAGCGCAAATTCAAGGCGGAGAATTTTGCACTTTATCATCCGGGCGGAGCACTTGGCAGACGCTTGCTCGGACGCGTACATAATTGTATGCAAACCGCTATTCCCAAAGTGCAAATAAGCACATCGTTCAGAGACCTGGTACGCGAGATGTCCGATAAACATTTGGGAATGACAATGGTATATGACGGACAGACCTGCATTGGTATCATCACGGATGGTGATCTCAGGCGTGCCATACAGAAATATGATGATTTACACATCACGGCTAAAGATATTATGACTCCCTCCTATAAGCACATCCATAAAGATGCGCTGCTGACGGAAGCCTTGGCCATAATGGACAAATACAACATAACGACATTAGCGGTTACGGAAACCCCCGAATCGGAAGAAATAATCGGTATTCTATCTATACACCATATCATCGATTTTAACTAATTTGTATATGGAACCAACCATCACCATCTACTGCAAGAATACACAAACCTATCACGAAGTTCCGCGCGGCATTTCATTAGCAGAACTAAAGGATATGCTGCATATTGAGCTAAAATATCCTGTGATAGCAGCGTTTGTAAATTACAAAGAGGAGAATTTGGATTTTCTACTCTACAAGCCAAAAGATGTAGAATTTTTGGATGCCAGCTCTGCAGGGGGGATGCGATGCTATGTACGGACTTTGAGTATGGTACTGGCGTGTGCTATCAACGAACTATATCCACGCGCTGACCTGCGCATTGAGCACCCTATATCAAAAGGTTATTATTGCACACTGCAGTGGCGCAAAGCAAAAGAAAATCTGCAAGATAAGCCCACCTTAACACCGGAAATGGTTGAGGCTATCAAACGACGGATGGTGACTATTATAGAAGAAGATCGCAAAATCTACGAAGAGGAGAAACGGACCAAAGAGGTCATCAAAATGTTCAGCTCTCGCTCCGACGGAGAAACAACGATATTCGAGACGCTTGGTAACCCCTATTGCCGATATTTCCGGATGGGCGATTTCATTGACTACTATAGCAATGTATTGATGCCTTCGTCCGGTTATATCAAAGTTTTCGATTTGGAGCCTTATTTTGATGGAATGTTATTGCAAATCCCCAATCGAAAGAATCCGGTAGAGCTAGAGGAAGCGATCCCACAGGGCAAAATGTTTGCCAGCTTCAGCGAATATGGAGGATGGAACAAGCTATTGAATATCAATAATGTAAGCGATTTCAATGTGGCTTGTAAAGGCAATCGTAGTTTTATGATGATTAAATTGGCAGAGGCACTGCACGAAAAGAAGATTGCCCAAATTGCCGATGCCATTACCAACCGAGAGGAGCGTCCTAAATTTATTCTTATCTCGGGCCCTTCATCGTCAGGAAAAACCACTTTCTCAAAACGGTTGCAAGTACAGCTGCTTGTCAATGGCATCAAACCGCTTGTCATTTCGATGGACAACTATTTTGTCAATCGTGTAGACACCCCACGTGATGAGAACGGCGATTGGGACTTTGAGAACATAAATGCTATCGACCTCCCCTATTTCCGCCAGCAAATGAGTGATTTGATGGATGGAAAAGAAATTGAGCTGCCTACCTATTCTTTCGAGAGAGGCGAGCGAATCTATGAGGGTAAGCGAATTAAAATGGAGAAGGACAATATCATTATTCTTGAGGGATTACATGCCCTCAACCCCACCCTGCTTCCAAACATTCCCCGCTCTGCAACGTTCAAGATTTTTGTTTCTATTCTGACTACTATCAACTTGGACAATCACAATTGGATTCCGACAACCGATATTCGTTTGATACGTCGTATCGTACGCGACTATCGTTACCGCAACTATTCAGCGCGAGACACCATTGCCCGTTGTCCATCCGTTCTCCGAGGCGAACAGACATGGATTTATCCCTATCAAGAAGAGGCTGATATGATGTTCAATTCAGCATTGTTCTTTGAGTTAGCCGTATTGAAACGCCACGCAGAACCTATATTAGCAGAGGTACCGAAATATTGTGATGAATATACAGAGGCGCACCGACTCATCAAGTTCCTTCAGTATTTTGTTCCTATTCCAGAGCGAGAAATTCCGCCAACTTCTCTGTTGCGTGAATTTGTCGGAGGAAGTTCATTCAATTACTAACTTGTCGGCACCCACGACAACCAATTCACGGAAACAATGAAACGACTATATTTACTTCTGTTGGCTGTTTTGACTGTAATGTGCATATATGCCGGTGATAGCCTTTCGGTCAAACAATATATCCTCGATGAGATGCCCAATGTGCAAATTCACCAAGACACTCTGCTCGAAAAACTGCTACACGACAAGATTTTCGGAGCATCCGAACTGATTGAGATTGATGGGTATCGTGTTCAGATTTACTCTTCGAACCTTCAACAGACCGCCAAGACCGAGGCCCTTCAGATAGAAAAAGAGATCGCAGAACAAGTGACCGTACCTGTCTACGTGCTCTATCTACCGCCATTTTGGAAAGTTCGCTTGGGCAATTTCCGCACCTTTGATGAGGCCAACAAATACAAATCACAGTTTATCACGCAGCATCCCACCCTACAAGGAGATACCTATATCGTGCGTGACAAAATACAAGTAGCACAATGAATCTACAACCCTTTACTCCCAACGAGGACACCACCCACAAGATAGCCAACAATGTACAAGATGTCCTCTCGCTAATTGGCGAGAACCCCAATCGTCAGGGGCTAGTACGCACCCCTGAGCGTGTGGGCGAAGCATTTCAATTCCTTACTAAGGGCTATCAAGAAGATCCGGAAGCGATATTGCGCTCCGCTTTGTTTGAGGAAGACTATCGCCAAATGGTCGTAGTCAAAGATATCGAGTTTTATTCGCTTTGCGAGCACCATTTGTTGCCTTTCTTTGGCAAAGCACATGTAGCGTATATACCTAACGGTCGTATCACAGGGCTTAGCAAGATTGCCCGTGTTGTAGATGTCTATGCCCGTCGACTACAGGTACAGGAGCGTCTAACAACCGAGATTAAAGACTGTATTCAAAACACACTCAATCCATTAGGTGTGATGGTAGTCATCGAGGCGGAGCATCTCTGCATGCAGATGCGAGGGGTGCAAAAGCCTCATAGCCTCACCACCACTTCCGATTTCACCGGCGCTTTCACGCGCCAAGAGACTCGCGAAGAATTTATGAATCTCATTCGAGGCTAAACATCCCATAAAGATTCATCGGCATAAACATTCTTTCGCGAAGAATAATCAAAACGGCTGCCCAACATTATTTTTGTTAGGCAGCCGTTTTTGCACATTTCTATCTGAATCTCTACTCCCGATTCTCCTTATGGGTCGTACCTATCCGACACAAGTATTCCTCATAATCTATGGTTCGCCCACCCATAGCTTTCAGGTGCGGTGTTTCAAACTGACAATCAATCAATCCATTATGTTTTCCGACTACCGATGCCAGATACACAAGTGCCACCTTCGAGGCACTCGGAGCCAACGAGAACATACTCTCTCCCATAAATCCGTTCCCCAATGTCACGCCATACAGTCCTCCAACTAATTTATCCTGTTCCCAAACCTCAACGCTGACAGCAAATCCCATGCGATTCAGCTCCTTGTAGGCGGTCAGCATACGTCCCCCTAACCAAGCACCGTCTTCTTCGTTTCGGCCTTGTGCAACACTACATCCTTCTATCACTTGATCAAATGCCTCGTTCCATGTCACCCGATATCGTTCACTCTTCAGCAGCTGACGCAAGCTATGACTGATATGTATCTCTTCGGGCACAATCACAAATCGTTTCATTGGACAAAACCATTGTATCAGTTCTGACCGATACGGGAACCAAGGAAATATCCCATAACTATACGCCAATAGCAGCCATTCCGGAGTCAAGTCACCGCCTACCGCAAATAGCCCCTCTTTTTCCCCTTGATGTGGGTCTGGAAAACCGGGGGTATTTTCCGCCAAAAAGTAAATCATATCTTCAAGCTATCGCCTTGCCGTTCAACTTTAGCCACTCCGCCTTTGCGTAGTTTGCCGAATAGTATCTCTTTTATCAGTTCCGATGTCAGCAGTCGGTTCACAGCACGGTCCATCTCACGCGCCCCGTATTGCACGGTGAATCCTTTTTCCAACAATAGTTCTCTTGCCTCTTCCGACAGCACCAGCTCCACCTGTTTGGTTTCCAATTTCGCACGCAATTGGGTTATTTTCTTGTCTAATATCCGTGCCGCCATCTCTCGGGTCATATCGTTGAAAACAACCGTTGCGGTCAATCGATTGATAAATTCCGGCTTAAAAGTCTTTTTCACCGTTTGCAACATGGCCCCGCCTCGACTTATGGTATGGTCAAAACCTATCCCGCTCGATGCAAACTGCGCTCCCGCATTGCTTGTCATAATCAGGATTACATTTCTAAAATCCACTTTATTTCCCTGATTATCAGTCAGCCGTGCATAATCCATCACTTGCAGTAAGATATTGTAAATATCCTCATGCGCTTTCTCTATCTCGTCGAGCAGCAACACACAGTTCGGAGCTTTTCGTATCGCCGAAGTCAGCAGTCCACCATCTTCGTATCCCACATATCCGGCAGGCGAGCCTATCAGTTTTGCAACCGAATGTTTCTCTGCATACTCGCTCATATCAAACCGCACCAGTTCCACTCCCAGCTCTTTGGCAAGCACTCGACACAGTTCTGTTTTACCCACGCCCGTAGGACCGACAAACAGCAGACTGGCCAATGGTTTGTCCATATCATTCAAGCCCGATTTGGCCATATAGACCGCCTCCACAACTTGTTCAACCGCTTTTTCTTGTCCAAATATCTGTGCCGTCAGGTGCTTATGCAGTAGAGCAAGATTGTCGGTTGTCTTATCTGCGCCGACCATCATATCATCCGATAGTTTGCCCACCTTCTTTACAATCTCCGTCACCATTGCTTTGGTCACCACCACCTGTCGTTCGGTCTTGTTTCGGTGCAACTCGCAGTACGCTCCTGCCTCATCCAAAATATCTATGGCTTTGTCCGGAAAGAAGCGGTCCGTCAAGTATTTCGCACATAGTTCCACCACATAAGGAATCAGGTCTTTCCGATATTGCACTTTGTGATATTCCTCGTAACGTGTTTTCAAGCCTTCCAAGATACATATTGTATCCTCTTTCGAAGGTTCTTCCACATCTATTTTTTGGAATCGACGCACAATCCCCTGCGATTTTTTGAAATACTTTTCGTATTCTTTGTAGGTAGTTGCTCCGATAAATCGAATCTCTCCCTGTTCCAAATAGGGTTTCAATAGATTTGCGCCATCCAGACTTCCCTCACTTGTCGCTCCGGAGCCTATCAGTGTATGTATTTCGTCAATATATACGATCGCATTTCCCTGTTGGCGCACTCCATCCATTATCTTTACCAATCTGTCTTCAAAATCGCCTCTATATCGTGTTCCGGCCACCAGAGAGCCCATATCTATTTGGTATATTTTTGCCCCCTTCAGTCGGCTCGGAACATCTCCGTTTTCTATCCGTTGCGCCAATCCATAGATTAGGGCGGTTTTTCCCACCCCGGGTTCGCCCACATGCAACGGATTGTTCTTGTCTTTTCGACACAATATCTCTATCGTACGGTCAAGTTCTTTCTCTCGCCCCACCAACGGATTGTGCTGCGCCAATCGGTCATTGATACATACCGTCAGGTTCTCCCATTTCGGCTCGTCCATAACCATATCTCCAAATGGGTCCATATCGTCGGTTAGATCATTCAATTCGTCATTAGACAACGCATCCGATGGGTGTCCTTTCCGTTTATTTTCATCATACACATCCAATATCGAGCGCAGCAGTTCGCCCTCGTTGTCCGTAAATTTCGTACGCAACAGATAGTTTGCAAACGAGTCTTGCAGATGCAGTATCGCATGTAGCACCTGTGGCACATCCACTTGGCCTTTGCAGGCGTTCAATGTCTCCAGTTCCGCTTGGTATAACACTTGCATGAACTGCTGCGAATAGCCCCATTCATAGTTTTCTATCTCTTCGGGTACTATATCACCCAGATTGGCACAAATCGGATCTTTGATATCCTTTTGCGGGTCCACATGATAGTTTTTGCATAGTTGACGGAATTCTTTGTTTGCACAGCAAATTCCCATCAGCAGTACTTCCGGTGTAATAAATTCAACACGCAATTCTACGGCCATAGCCCCACCATATCCAATGGCATCTTGCAGCCGTTGAGTTTGTTCCATCATAGTTTCTCTCTTTTTATTTTTTGTGACTCGTTGCAGCAGGCTCAACTGTAATTTCCAATGGAAAACTCTCATTTCGTGCCATTTCGGTAGCTTTGGCAGCTTTGCTTGTAGCTATATCGTAGCTGTATGTCCCGGCAATGGCCGCCCCCTTACGATGAACAGTCAGCATAAGTGCCGTTGCTTTCTCTATAGGCAAGAAGAACACCGTTTGTAGCACTTTCACCACAAAATCCATAGTCGTTATATCATCGTTGTGCAACACCACATGATACTGACGCGGCACTTCCACTTTGTTTTTCGTTTCCAAAACGCTTTGCGTATTTCCTCTCGGCATATTTTTACTCCTTTGGTTTTATTGTTGTTCCTGTATTCTCTAATTCTACGGCTCCGGTCAGATAGTGATGCATCTTATTTGCCTCTACAGATACGAAATAAGGATTCACACGCACCGGAAAATGCTCAAATATAGCTCGGTTGCTTATATACCATTTTGCCTCCCGTACTCCCTGCAATTCCGAACATTTCTTCCACCACTCAAACACTTTGTTTCGTATCACTACCGCTGAACAATAGGTTCCGTCCTCCATTTCCAGCACACATACATATTGATATTTATCCAATTTTCGCGCTATAGCAGCCTCTTCATCCTCTGTAAAATTCACAGTTATTTGTATGCCATATTGTTCTGTGAGCTCTTTCATTTTTGCATGAAATACAAGCCCATGCGGAGAATCATCCTTTATGTGGTTATATTCAATATAGTAATGTATCATTTCATGTACTATCGTGTCTATATATTCCACCTCAGGCAGGTCCATTCTGTTTGAAATCTCAATACGGAAACATTCCTTTTTGGTTCCGTCTGCTTCTTGTTTCCATTCCGTGCAGGTCAAACCTAAGCTTTGATATCTTGAGTTAATTGCAAATTCAGGACGCGGCAATTTTCCCTCAAAACAGAGTTGATTATAGTAATCAAATTTTTCTCGTACATAGTCCAATGTAGCCCTCATCTTTCAAACTCTCCTTGCTCATTTATATAGTACACATTCAATTCCTTCAGTCTTTTTATGGCCAACCATTCTCCTTTGGCAGCCGCCTTTCGATACCAAAATATCGCTTTTTCCGTGTTAGCCTCCACACCTACCCCATCTTCATACATCCGACCTAATTTATATTGTCCGGTTTTGTTTCCTTTCTCCGCTGCTTGAGCATATAGTCGCACTGCCTCTGCCTCGTTTTTCTCTACCACCTCTCCGGTACAATAACAATTAGCCAACTGTATCATAGACTCATCATCATCCTTTTCGATTGCCAATCCGTACCAATGTTTTATTTCCTCCGCATTTTTCGTTACCCCTATTCCTCTTTGATAGCACCACGCCAAATTCCGCATAGCCGACACTAAACCTAAGTCGGCTGCACGCTTATACCAATACAGAGCCTTCTCACAATCTTTTTCACAACCATGTCCATCACGGTAATAACCAGCCACATTATCCATTGCTACATATTCTCCTTTAGTAGCTGCTTTCAGGTACCACTCAAACGCCTTTTCATAATCAACCGCTCCTAATCGTCCATTTCCATACATACATCCCAAATTATTCATAGCAGCAAGGTTACCTTCCTCCACCAATTCCGTATACAATCGAAAAGCCTTTTGATAATCCGGTTTGACATCAATCCTATTCTCCGCATAAATATAAGCCACTTCAAATCGAACCTCTTTGCTACCATTTGCCAGAGCCATATCCCCCCACCGAGCAGCTTCCTTGTAGTCTTTTGTCCAATTGCTTCCATAGAAATACTCGTGCGTCAGCTTCTCCTGCGCAGACACATTTCCTTTCGTGGCGCTCTCTATATAACAGATACGGGCAAACTGCACATTTTTTTCCAGTCCATTCGATCCATATAAAAAATCATTCCCCAACCATTTCTGTTGTTCATCCGTTTTCTCTGCTATATAGGTTCGTAAGTCCGCTTCGGTTTCTATGGTTCTTGCTGCTATGTTTTCCCAACGCCCACTCAGTACCAAACTTTTTTTCAGGCCATATTTACCCTCTCCGTAGGCTTTCGCCATAGCTTTTGCATAGCTTGCGTTTCCTGCTTGAGCCAGACGAGCCATCCAGGGCAGGGCAAATATCATTTCCCACTCTGCTTTTTCTTTGTATAGTTGCACGATCATCTCGCAACTTTCCTTGTCTGCGAAATGCTGCACACACTCTTTGTAGAGTGCCATTGCTTTCTCTTTGTTCTCCTCGCATCCCCGTCCATGCCAATAATCAAACGCAATCCGCTTCATGGCAGGCAGATAGAGTTGTTTCGCCGCTTTCATTTCCCATTGATGCGCCAACTTTTGGCTTTCGGGTGCATTCGTACCATGGAGGAACAGATCTGCTATCTGTTGTTGTGCCATCGGGCAAAAATGCTTATCTCCATATCGGTTGCATACATTGCATTCTGTACAGCCGTTTTGTGCTTCTTGGGCTATTCGCACATAAGCCTCGCTGTATGACAATGTTTTCAGGTAAATCTGCAATTCCTTTTGTCGTTCTTTGCAAAATTCGGTTTGTGTATAGGACTTGGCTTGGGGCAATACAAAATCCGTGATATTCTCTTTCAGTTGCACATCTATTCCGAATAGCGTGTCGTCTTCCATTATCGCTGCCGAATAGACCATTCGGCTCGCTGCCACAAAATCGTTCCATGCCTTGGTTCGCACAAAGTCCTCTTTCCGATAGCCCGTTTCCGTGGTCAGGTGTAGTATCAATGCCCCGTCATGTACCAATGGCTTTTCGGCGCTCACATCTTTCCAGTCTTGATACATCCGAACCACTTGCGAATGTTTGAATAGCCGTTTCTCTATTTGGGCAGCCTGCTCGACATCCTTTTTGTTTTTGCCGTATAGAAAAATCGTAGTCACCACATCCGATGTTTTTCCCAAGTCCTTCAGCACTTTTGCTACCGCTTTGCTTCCACGCAGACGCCCACGCTCTGCCCCTTCGCACCGATATTCCACCAGTGTGATGGACGGCACCGCATCAATCAACCGACGCAGTCCGTCATGGTCCATTATGCTCGTGTATATTGTGTCTATACTACTTGTCATGGCGTATCAAATTTTCCAATACACGGTAGTCATCCGTTATCAATCGTATCTCCACCCGTCGTGATTTTGCACAATCTATTTCAGTCACATCTTTTGCGAACTCTCCGTCGTGATTCAGTGCTCGGCTGTACGAATATCCGTTTGCCGTCAGCCAGAAATCCACTTGTTTCCGGTCTTCTGCCGATAGGCGTGTATATTCCGGCATAGTACGAATATAGTCTATCACGCTCCTTGCTCGGTTCTGAGAGAGTTTCAAGTTCGCTATGTAGGGGTCTGCATCGAGTGCCGGGAATGGAATGGTATCCGTGTGTCCCTCTATGCGTATCTCTTTGATACTGTTTCGCAGCGAGTCGGCAAGTAGTATGTGCAGATAAGAGGGAATTACAGCAGAAAGCATGGCAGCAAATTGCGGTGTGATACACCAATCCCCTCGGCCGAATAGGCTTTCTGCTTTAGTAAATCGCATGGTCAGGTCGTTTCCGATTGCCATGGTTCCCTGCCCAATTTCTTGGCTGAATTCCTTCTCTAATTTATCGTGCAGTTGCTGTTTCGTATCCACATAGTCCGACAGTATCACCTCTTTTTCTTTGTTTAGCTGTTTGGCTCGGTGCATATAGGCGACCGATACAAACAAGAATATCACCATCAACCCCGTCATCAAGTCCGAGACCGACATCCATACATTCGTTTTTGCCATAGCCTCAGTTAGTTCGCATGTTGTTCCATCGCATCTATTTTTTCTGCCATGGCTTTCAATTGTTCTGCCATTTCAGCCAGCGTATTTTCTATAGCGGCAGCCGATTCTGCCGTAGTCAGTTGCGTCACTCCTTGCCTGTCATTTTGCCCTGCCATCGAATGCATCACCTCTGTCAATTCTCCAAATTGGACTTTGATTTGTTCTATATCATCCCTTGCCTGATTCACACACGCCACTATGGTGTCCAAACTCTGCTGACTGCTGTTGTCTTTACTGTTGTTTTCTCCGGACACCGTCGCACAAAATTGTTTCAGCTCCAATGAATTTTGTTCCACCTTTCTCTGAAGTACCCCGATGGCATCCAGTAGTCTTCTGGTCATATCCGCTATGCTTAAATCTTGCCTATCCAAAGTATCCAATGTATCGCATCTTCGGTTCACGATTTGGTTCAGCACCAATGACCCAATCATACCGAATATCGAGGTTAGGAATGCCGTTTTCAAGCCGGCGAGCAATTCCGGAATACTCGCATCCAAGTCTGCCTCATTAAAATGAATCAGTCCGGCAGTTATTCCAATAAAGGTGCCTAATACGCCCAATGTGGATACAAATGTCGGAAGCTGTTCTACGACCTGTCGTTTTTGCCTTATTTCCTCATCCTCTTTCATCAGCACATACACCCATGATATGAGGAACGCCACGACGATCACCAAGCAAAGAAATACCGTTAAAAACATACTATCGTTTCTATTTTTGTTGTTAATACCCCTATTTTGATTGACAATACCCTTATTTTTAATAGATAATGTCCTTATTTTTGATAGATAATACCCTTATCTTAATTGACAATACCCTTATCTTGATTGATAACAGAATCCCTATTATCATTCACTTGTTTAATTGCTATTTCCACTGTAAAGTACTCCAAATTCCGATACCACACAGCACGAGGACGGCACGCTTTTCTCGTTATGCTACTGTAAAGTACTCAAGATTCCGATACCATACAGCAAATACCAAGCAAAGATACGGAATATTTCTCTTATATCCAAGCTCACCTAATACATTTCCCCATAATTATTCAAAATACAACCGCAAATTATTCAAAAAAAGCAATTATATATAAAAAGAGATAGACCCATTCCGCTTGTTTTCGATTAGCCTTTCATCTCGGACGTATCGCCCTACCATTACCCTACCATTATGCGTTCTTGTAAGGGTTCTATAAGGCTGTTTTTTACTGTGTATATTTTTTATTTTTAACTATCCATTTTTCCGCAACGGACCACCCTAACTTTTGTGTATGATTAGTGTGTACTTAGTGCGTAATTCGTACACAATTTAGAACATAATTAGTGCGTAATTCCCGAACCACTCCCGAACCAACTCCTAAAAATCTCCCATCCAATTCTCATCTAATCCCCATCTAATTCCCATCTAATTCTCATCTAATCCTCACCCATCTCCGTTCCATTTCCCCACTTGACACATTCACTTTACAAATCCGCAAAAGTCCTGTTCCTATTTTCGTATTTCGGATAAAATATGTACCTTTGTGCGATTTTTGTGCGTATTAGCTGTTCCGTAGTCAAGGGCATCGAATCCATCCCTGCAGAACAGGCACAAGAAGCGCTTTTAAGGTACGTCAAAAATAACACTTATATATTATGCAACAAATCAAACTGAAGCGTGGTTTGGACATTCCGTTTGAGGGGAAAGCAGCCGAGACACTTGGGAGTGTTTCGCGCCCTGCCGTCTTCCATATCGTGCCCGACCATTTCGCTGGTATCAAGCCCAAAGTGGTTGTGAAAGAAGGCGACAGCGTGAAAGCAGGAAGCCCATTGTTCTACGACAAGGCGAACGAGCAGATGCTCTTCACTTCGCCCGTCAGCGGCAAGGTAACTGCTATTGTGCGCGGTGAGCGTCGCAAGGTGATGTCCATCGACATTGAGGCGGACGCCACGATTGAGTACCAAGTATTCGACACCAAGCAGGACGCCAAGTCGCTCCTGCTCCAATCCGGTTTGTGGGCTCTCATCAAGCAGCGTCCGTACGACTGTATCGCCATGCCGAACAAGACCCCTAAGGCGGTCTTTGTCTCCACATTCGATTCCGCTCCCGTAGCACCGAACTACGAGTGGTTGCTCAAAGGGCAACTCGTTTATCTGCAGGCGGCAGTCAGTGCTTTGAGTACCATTGCGCCTGTCTATGTCGGGCTGCAAGGCGGTGCTAAAGCTACGGAGTTCCGTGAGTTGAAAGACTGCACGCAATACGAGGTATTCGGTCCGCACCCTGCAGGCAATGTTGGTGTACAGATTAACCATATATTGCCTATTTCTAAGGGCGAAACCGTTTGGACAATCAACATCCAAGACCTGCTGCTTATCGGGCGTCTGTTCGCAAAAGGTATCGTGGATATGCAGAAAAAGGTGGCGCTTACGGGACCGTTGGCGTATGGCGCACAATACTACAATGTGCTGCCCGGTATGCCCGTATCGGCTATTTTCAAGAGCAATGTACATACCGAACTTCCCTGCCGCTACATTGCAGGCAATGTATTAAGCGGTCATCAGGTGGATTTGGATGAGATGATCAGCCCCTATGACAACCAATATACCGTGCTCGATGAGGGCTCGGAGAACCATGAGTTCATGGGATGGTTGTTGCCCCGTTTCAGCCAATTCAATACCGGTACTACCGACCCTGCCAAGTTCTTCGACTGCGCTTTCACGCGTTGGCTCTGCGGCAAGAAGCACTACCGGTGGGATGCTCGCCTCAAGGGTGGTCGTCGTGCGATTATTGTCAGCGGCGAGTACGACAAGGTATTCCCGATGGATATCTATCCCGAGTACCTTATCAAGGCGATGATTGCCGGCAATATCGACAAGATGGAAGCACTTGGCGCCTACGAGGTTGCCCCCGAAGACTTTGCGCTTTGCGAGTATGTCTGCACTAGCAAGATGCCGCTGCAAGCCATTGTCCGCACTGCATTGGATAACCTAAAAAAGGAGATTGAGTAATATGTTCAACGGATTATATAAAATAATGGAGAAACTTCGCCCCACCTTCTCGGAGGGAGGCAAGTTGCACGCCCTTCACTCCGTGTTTGACGGGTTCGATACATTCCTCTTCACGCCCAACACCACCTCGAAGCGTGTGGGCGCACAGATCCACGATGGTCGCGACTCCAAGCGTACGATGATTATCGTTGTCTTGGCATTGATGCCTGCCCTGTTGTTCGGTATGTTCAATGTGGGCTATCAGCACCTGCTTGCTACGGGCGAACTCGTTCGTGGTGCAATGACCTGTGCTCTTTGGTGGAAGGCATTTGGTTTTGGTCTGCTGGCTGTGCTGCCCTATATCATTGTCACCTACGCCGTAGGTCTGGGCATAGAGTTCACCGTGGCACAGTGGAAACACGAAGAGATTCAAGAGGGTTTCCTCGTGACGGGTATTATTCTCCCGCTCGTATTGCCTATTAATACCCCGCTGTGGATGGTGGCTCTGGCTACTGCCTTTGCCGTTATCTTTGCGAAAGAAATCTTCGGCGGAACAGGCTACAATGTATTCAATGTGGCATTGATTGCGCGTGCATTCCTTTTCTTTGCTTACCCGACGCACATGACAGGTGACCATGCTTTCGTACGCGAAGGTGGCACTTGGGGTTGGGATAGCGGCAAACAGCTTGTAGATGGTTTCTCCGGAGCAACTCCTCTGACACAGATTGCCACTACGGCAGATACTCACCTCATCCCCGTAGATTTTTGGACAGCGTTCAATGGCCTTATTCCGGGTTCTATCGGAGAGACCTGCTGTTGGGCAATTCTGCTCGGTGCACTGCTGCTGCTCACGACGGGCGTTGCTTCGTGGAAGACGATGCTCAGCATCTTTGTTGGTGGCGCATTGACCGCACTGCTCTACAATGCTTGCGGACCTGATACCGCAGTGGCTCACCTGCCTTGGTATATGCACTTGGTATCGGGCGGTTTCGCTTTTGGTGCAGTCTTCATGGCTACCGACCCTGTTACTTCTGCTCGTACGGAGTGTGGCAAATGGATATACGGCTTCTTGATAGGCTTTATGGCTATCACCATTCGTGTGCTCAACCCGGGCTTCCCCGAAGGTATGATGCTGTCTATCCTGTTGCTTAACGCTTTTGCTCCGCTTATCGACTGGTGTGTGGTACAAGTCAATATCAAGCGCCGCCTCCGCCGCGCCAAGAGTTAGACAAAAAAATGAATGAACAATGACAAATCGGTGTCATATCATAGTGTTCGGAGTTATTTTGCTCTTGTCCTCCTGCAATTCGCCGGAGACATATAATGCTTACAGCATTCCAGAGTTATCAGGAGAAGAATTGCAGCAATTGGCAAATAGCAACGAGTTGGAATACACTATGTTCTGCACCTATAGTCATTATTGTGATTTTTGCAGAGAAGAATTTCCTAAAGTGTTCCATTTCTGCGATTCACTGCCTATTCATTTCTATGTATTGTTCACCGTACGCGCCACTGACTCTGCATATATTTATAATAGTATGAAAGAGATACAGACTTTGGATAGTACATTCAACCATTTTATTGTGTTGTCCGACTCTTTGTACGACGAACAGTTTAGACATAGTATCACCATAGATATTGATAAACAATACAAACAGATCGAGCAAAAAAGTCGATTTGGGTACTATAGAGGGACTATCGAGGGGAATAAGTACATCAATTATATTGAAAAGTACATTCCCACTCGATTTAGTCACGAATGCTCCTCTCCGAAAATGATACTCTACAGAAAGGAGAAAGGTATTGTATTCGTAAATCGATTCGAATTTGATGACCCCGATTTGACGAGTTTATCCCGTTCTGACCAATGGAAATTAAAACAGATTATTTACCACAATTAAACGATTCATTATATGTACAGCAAAAGAAATTTACTATTCATTTTACTTTCAATTGTTCTAATATCTTGTTCTACGGAAATTGCAGAACAAGAGAAAGTAAAAACGCAAAAACTTCAAGTCAAAGGAAGTTCTACTTTTCCATTGGATTTCGAACAACAAGATCAACTTTTCAAAGATTTTCTCACAGTATGTACATATCCTGATTTTAACAAATATATCATTGGAATAGATACCGATAGTATAACTGTACAAAAAAGAAGGCATGCTCTTCTCAATAGTGTTATTGCAGAAGAGGAGCTTGATTCGGATACAGAATATAAAGAGAGTAACACATACAAAGCATTGCTTGAGATTCTAGAAAATAATCAAAATGATATTTTCTCAAACACTATAGAGAGATACTGCACTGCTAATTACCTAAATTTCAATGTTTATATTCCACATTCGAAAAGCGCAATAGACAATTATAAAGATGGAGACCCAATATATGTTGTCAATGCCTTATACCAAGATGCATTGGGCAAACATATCATTAGAGAATACTTAGATAATGATGGGGAAGTTGTCCCTATTTATAGTTATACTTCAAATTATGTCATCCAGAATAACAACATCGAATGGACTAATGTTGATATTACAGAGGACTTTTGTCTTTCTCATTTAGTTTATTTTGTATCTTTTAGAGACGAAATTGTTAATTGGAATCACTTTGCAAAAGGAAAACAATCTGTATCAGACTGGCTTATCGCAAATACCATTGAATATAAAGGATATGGCTGTACAACATTTGATGAACTAATGACCAATGGATACTCCAAAAGTGGACTTATCATACCAATTTTACACAGTAAAAAGTCCTTTGATCGCAAGAACTGCGATGAACGATATGATCATTTCTGTAAATTTGGTAAGCCAACAGAGTTATCCTATGGTGGATTAAATATGGAAGATTTTCTTCATGACTCAGACCCATATCGTACATCATGGTTAGAATTAGATTTTTCCTCGAACAAACAATATATTTCCATAATTAAAGATGGTGGATTAGACCTTGAAGGACATGATTTTTACATACAAGATACTACATTAAAGACAGATGATGGTTTAATAACTATTTATATCCCAAAACAAGTTAGTCAATATGATGCAAACAAAAAAGCGCAATGCTTATATGTTTTATTCAACTAACACACTATGATTAGGAAATTGTCCTTACGACATGTCGGAATATGTACTATTTTGGGCTTATGCATGCTATCATGCTCAACAAAAGAGATACATTTTACATATAGTATTCCAAATTTGAAAGCAGAAGAATTACAGTATGTTGCAGACACCAACAAATTAGAATACACGATGTTCTGCACTTACAGCTATTATTGCGATTTCTGTAGAGAAGAATTTCCCAAAGTCTTTCAGTTCTGTGATTCACTTCCTATGAATTTTTATGTATTGTTCTATGTACGCGCCACAGACTCGACACATATATATATATGTATGAAAGAGATACAGAAATTAGATAGTTCATTCAATAACTTTGTAATACTATCTGATTCTTTGTATGATGAACAATATCGTTATGTTAAACAAAAAGGACTATTTAGACACTATGGAGGAACGATTGAGGGGAATAAATACATAAATTATATTGAGAAGTATATCCCCGATAGGTTTAGTCACGAATGTTCTACTCCAAAACTAATTCTTTACAAGAAAGGTGAAGGTATTGTTTTTGTTAATCGGTTCGAAATAGACGGGGAAGAAACAAGTTTGTCCAATGCTGACAAATGGGATTTAGAAGAAATTATTTATAGAAAACAAAAGAATTAATTTAATATGGCACAAAAGAAATTTACATGTTCCGTTTGTGGCTATGTCCACACGGGTGATACTGCGCCGGAAGAGTGTCCGCAATGTCACCAGAAAGGTGTGCTTGTCGAACAGAAAAAGAAAGGGTTCGACACCAATAGCAACACATACACCATTGTGTATTCCGTTGTGATTGTGGTTATTGTAGCAGTGCTGCTTGCGCTTGCGAGCCAACTGCTCAGCCCTCGTCAGCAAGCTAATGCTCTGCTTGACAAGCAGAAACAAATTCTCGTGGCACTCAATCAGGACTACTCACACACCAATCCTGCCGACCTATATCTCTCGTTGGTTAACGACACCGTCTATGTGGGTGAAGAGAACCTTCCTGTGTATGTAGCCGACATTGACGGTGAGACCAAGTATGTGTTCGAACTCAAAGGCACCGGTCTTTGGGGCGGTATCGGAGGCTATCTGGCTCTCGATGCGGATAAGAACACCATCTATGGTGTCAACTTCAACCACGAGAGTGAGACTCCGGGTCTGGGTGCAGAAATTGTTACGGCGAAGTTCCGCAACCAATTCAACGGCAAGCACATTCGCAATGCGCAAGGCGACCTCTGCTCTGTAGCCGTACTCAAGGCCGGTAAGGTTGCAGACAATGGAGCCGAGCAAGTGGATGCCGTATCAGGCGCAACGATTACCTCGACAGGTGTGAGCGATATGCTCTACAATCGCCTGCACGAGTATGAGTCGTTCCTCAATGACGATGCAACGGAAGCCACCAAGGCAATTACACTCGTGGATGGTACGGTATTTTCGGGCGACATCAACTCGATTGCTACGGATGACATTGCCGCAGTAGATGTTATCAAGGATATGAATACCATTCGCCAAATAGCGGCTCTGTCCGAGTATAGCGACAGCGAACTGCAGAATGGAGTTATTTCAATCACTACAAGAAAGGAGAAATAGACCTATGTTATCACAGAAAACAAAAGAGGTTTTACTCGGCCCGCTCAATAAGAACAACCCGGTTGTTGTTCAGATATTGGGTATCTGCTCCTCGTTGGCAGTTACCGTACAACTCAAGCCGGCTTTGGTAATGGGTATCGCCGTAACCATCATCG
>CAVKVE010000028.1:0-10697 GCA_963659655.1 Bacteroidaceae bacterium
CCCGCTTGCGCCCGCTCGCAGAGGTTAATGGCAAACTTCTGCAAGTTCTCGTTCTTGGGCTGTTGGTTGTTGTAATTGTTGTTTGTATTCATAGTTTTGTTCTCCTTTCATGGTTGGTTTATCGGCGTTCCTTTTTATAGACTTATCCATATCCATAGTACATAGTTTGCGTCACAAGTTCTATGTTATCATATTTTTTGCGTCACAAGTTCTATGTTATAAATAGGTTCTGTATCGTCTTTTTCGGAACGCTGTACACCCTCCTATAGACAAAGTACATACCAAAGTCAAAAATACTGACATTTTGGCAGTTATCGGAAACTAAATCGACTTTTTAACAACTTTTTCTGGTTTTTCTACCCGTTTTCCGACCCATTCCCGAACCACTCCCGAACCAACTCTTGCAAGAATGCTAAAAAAACCGTAACTTTGTGCGCTAATTTTGTTGTGATACCCCTATCACACCCCTAACACTCTCTTATCATCACCCTATTATGAAGAATATTGCCTTTATCATCAACCCTATATCGGGTACACAAAATAAGAAGAAGCTCCCTAAACTCATCCAGCAAACGCTTGATCCGGAGCAGTGGTTGCCCAATATTGTGTTCACGGAGCGCCCGGGACACGCCACAGAACTCGCCTCGCAGTTCGCTCGTATGGGCTTCGATGCCGTGGTGTCGGTCGGTGGCGACGGCACACTCAACGAAGTGGCACGCGGTTTGCATGATACAGAAACAGCATTAGGCATCCTTCCCATGGGTAGCGGCAACGGCTTTGCACGCCATTTAGGCATCCCCGTACACGCTGCCAAAGCCATAGAGATGCTCAACCACTCAGAGCCTATCCGTGTGGATTACGGTATGGCAGAAGACCGACTTTTTGTCAGCACCTGCGGGACAGGCTTCGATGCCCAAGTAGCAGACCGCTTTGCCGGTTCTACCAAACGAGGGTTAAAGACGTATGTCGTTGATATATTGAAAGATGTACTGACCTACAAGGCACAGACCTACCATATTACAGGCGATGGGTTGGACATTTCGCACAAGGCATTTTTGATTACGTTTGCCAACGCCAGCCAATGGGGCTACGAGGCGTGTATTGCTCCCAAAGCAAGCGTGCAAGACGGCAAGTTGGATATCTGCATTATGAGCAGCTCAGCCCTTATCGGAGCTGCCGGATTGGCGGTACGGCTCTTCACCAAAAGCATCGACGGCAGTTTGTTTATGGACACCGTGCGAGCAAAAGACATATTACTTGAGCGAGAAGAGGTTGCCCCATTCCATATCGACGGCGATCCCGTAGAAATGCCGAAGGATATTCATATTCGCATCATTCCGGACGGACTGAAAGTGCTGGTAGAGAAGCGGTTCTAAGGACGAGCCAATTAGTCAATTTGTCTATCGTAAAATGGTAAATCAAACTATGACCATACATTTCATCAACAAGAGCAATAATCCGCTACCGAAATACGAAAGTGAGCAGGCTGCGGGAATGGATATTCGTTGTTACCTCCCTGCGCCCGTTACGCTACAGCCATTAGAGCGCAAGCTGCTTCCCACGGGGCTATTTATGGAGCTGCCTGCGGGCTATGAGGCACAGATACGCCCTCGCAGCGGGTTGGCGCTGAAGCGCGGACTGACAGTACTCAATACCCCGGGAACTATCGACGCCGACTACCGCGGGGAGATAGGTATCATCCTTATCAACCTCAGTCAAGAGCCGCAGACCATCGAGTCGGGCGAACGCATCTGCCAGATGGTCATTGCCCGCCACGAGCAGCCTGCCATCGAAGAGGTTACCATTCTCTCCGACACCGAGCGTGGTGCCGGGGGCTTTGGTCATAGTGGAGTGAAATAAACCAAAGTAATGGAATCGTAATTTCGTATTTGTGGAATCCTTTGCATAATGAAAAGGCAGGTCGTATTCATACTGGCTATGCTCGTATCCATCGTGGCGTGGGGCAAAAAGGAGGTCAAACAGCCTCTAAACCAAGAGCGTGAACAACAATTCACGTACTATTGGTTTACAGCTCGCCAAAGTTTGTGGCAAGGGCAATACGCAAAGGCATTGCAGCAACTGCTATTCTGCGAACAACTCAACCCGAAGGATGCCCTTACCAAAGAGTATATCGGGATGCTCAACGAGGTGCTCGGGCACGACTCACTCGCACTGGACAACTACCGTCAAGCCTATCAGTTAGACCCTGCGGAACGATGGTATCGGTATGCTGTGGCTCTATCAAAACTCAAAACAGAGCAGGCCGACAAGGCTCTGCTGCAGTTACACCGACAAGTAGTAAAATTGCACCCCGATGATGCCGACTGCTGGGGGAATCTGTATGTGGCGGCAGTGAATCAGGGGGAATATAAAGAAGCGCTGAAAGCGGTCGACAAAGCAACCGAAATAGAGGGATACAATGCTTTGAATGCCTATCATCGGTACCATGTCTATATTTGTTTAGGGAAAAAGAAAAAAGCCCTACAGGCATTGGATGATTACCTCGAAAATGAGCCATACGATCTGCGTATCCTGCTGATGAAAGTGCAGTTTTTGGCAGTTGTACACGCCCCCGTGAAGCAACAGATAGAGGCATTGCAAGCCGTGCTGCGTGTCGATCCTAACAACCTGATGACGCTCAACAATTACGCCTACCTGCTGGCAACATCCGGCGGGGACTTGCGACAAGCGGAACAGATGAGCCTGCAAACCATTCGAGAGCAACCGGACAATGCGATATTTTTGGACACGTATGCTTGGATACTACACCTGCAAGGACAAGATGCGCTCGCCGGGTTCTACATCCGCAAAGCACTCCAAAACGCCCAAGAAGAAGACAAAAAAGAAATAGAAGAACACTACAAAGTGATTGTAAAATAAGTAGAAAAATCCCATCAAAGCGATTGCAAAATAAGTAGAGAAATCCCATTAAATTGATTGTAAAATAAGATGGACATACGCATACTACAACATATTGCACAAGGAATACAAAAGACCCTAAATCGAGCTATTTCCCGAACCACTGCCTTAGGTAGAAAGGTGGTCGTCTGCAAATTGGCAGAGGGACTCGGTATGTTTGCGTTAGTGTTTGGCTTCTGTATCGGATTGAGCAGCTGCCATACCCAAAAGCATCTCACAAAAAACGAGCCTGCCACGAAAGAAGTTTCTCAAGCAGAACCGGAGAAATGGCATACCTGCTTGGTGCAAAATGCGCAAGGCATACTTACCATCAGCGGACAAACCATCAGTGCCAACTGCACCATGCAGGCGGTACGCGACTCGCTTGTGGTATTGAGCATCATGCCCATGCTTGGGATAGAGTTAATGCGCATCGAGGCAACTCCGAACGAAATCATCGGAATAGACAAGATGAATCGTCAATATGCCAAAGTGACATATGATGAAATCAATAAGATTGTGACGCCAACCATCCATTGGGATGATTTCCAGCAATTAGCGAGCGGCGAATTGCCGACAGACACACCCAACGAGGCGGTAATAGGATATAGCGCATTGGGTTATAGTTTCGTACTACGCGTAGTCTATCCGGAGATACAGACCAATGTACCGGTTCGTGCAATGCATATAGACCTGAGCCGCTACCAACAAAAGACCTTTTCGGAACTACTTCAATGAAACGATTGATTATATATATACTGCTTGTTTGTTTAGCGTTTGATGCATCTGCCGAGTCGGTGAAAAGTCTGCAAAAAAAGCAACAAGACTTGCAGAAGCAGATAGAGCAGACCAACCAGATGTTGCAGCAGACCAAGAAGAGCGAAACCTCTACGCTCAACAAACTGCAGCTGCTCAACAAAAACATCAAAACTCAAAAGCAGCTTATCAACACGTTGGGGAGCGAAATCAACGCACTCGATGGAGAGATGGCACGATTGGGTCGAACACGCGACTCGCTGCAAACCAATTTGGAGACATACAAAGCCGACTATGCCCGTATGGTGCGAGAGAGCCACTATGCCCAAATGCAACAATCCCCGCTGCTATTTGTGCTGTCAGCTGATGGATTTCAACAGATGGTGCGGAGGGCATTCTACATGCAGGAGGTGGCGCACTACAGACAGGAACAGGTGGCACGCATTGAGCGAACACAGACGGAAATAGACATTCAGAACACCGCCCTGCAGGAGCATCGAAAAGATAAAGAGAAAACACTTGAGACTCGTAAGCGCCAACAAGAGAATCTGGCTCGCGATGAGAAAAAGCATAAGAATATGCTCTCGCAGCTTAAGAAGCAGGAGAAAGATCTCGGCGCGAAACTGAAGAAACAGCAACAGCAGGTGGCGCAGCTCAACCGAAAAATTGATGAGATGGTGCGCAAACAGACGGCAACCAAAACAACACTGACCAAAGAGCAGAAACTCGTGGCTGGCGGTTTTGAGCAGAACAAAGGGAAATTGCCGTGGCCTGTGGAGAAGGGCTACATCAGCGGCTATTTCGGCAAGCAGCAACACCCTGTCTACGAGCATGTAGTGACCGACAACAAGGGCATCTATCTGCAGACTACCGCCGGAGCTGCTGCGCGTGCGGTATATAAAGGTGAAGTGACGAGTTGTTTCCTTGTGGGCAACACCTACGCCGTGATCATCCAACATGGTAACTACCGCACCGTGTATTCAAACTTGAGCAAACTCAATGTAAAACAAGGGGATAAGGTAGAGACCAAACAGAAAATAGGCACTATCTATTCCGACCCTGAGCAAGACAATAAGACGGAACTCTACTTCCAAGTTTATAAAGACAGAACCATACTGGACCCCAGCCAATGGATTAGTCACTAAACGATCACAGGTCGTCTACAACCGCTTGTTATAATAATACTAATACAAAAAATAACCAGATTACTACCCAACAACCAATATGAAAAATAACATTCTATATGTATTGTTAGCTCTCATCGGCTTATTAGCAAGCTGCACGGAGAATGAATGGATGGATTGGAAGGCTCAAAACGACCTATGGTTAGAGCAGAATCGTGAGACCTACAAAAACGATTCCAATTTCTTTGAATTATCCGATGGGTTGCAGTACCGAATTATTGCCGATCCGGGAAAGGATAATGGTGAAACAAGTCCCCGCAGTACAAGCACGGTAGTGTGCGACTACACGGGAAAACTCATCAATGGCTATCAATTTGATGGAGGCACAGCTTCACTCAGTATGTCTTCGGTTGTCAGCGGATTTGCCGAAGGACTATACAAGATACACCAACATGGCGACATTGAAATATATGTACCCTATAGCTTGGGCTATGACAAAGATAAAATCAGCAGCGGAAAGACCGGCAGTGCAGAGGGTAGCGGAACAGAAGGAACAAGCAGCTATATTCCACCTTACTCGGTGCTGATATTCAATGTGCACGTATCTTCTGTAAGTAATTGATATGCAGCGCATACGCTACATATTGCCTCTATTATGTGTGCTGCTGTGCAGTGGCTGCAAAGATACCACTTTTATCAGTTCTGTCCCATCCTATCCGGTCAGTCTGCGTATAGACACCCGCACCGGTGAATATGTCAATTTTGTCCCAACGAATATATATACCTATTTGATTGTTGACAAAGATGGGTATCATTTCAATGGAGTGACCTATCCTCGGCAAGCATTAAATGATGCTTATGGGTATGCCGGTGTGGTAGTTTACATTGCCGGCGATGGGCAATACTATGCGTTCGACCTATGTTGCCCGGGATGTATCAACCGGGCAAAACCCATAGAGATGGATGGGATGTTTGGGACATGTCCGGTTTGCGGCGAGGTATATGACTTAAGTAACGGACTCGGTGTTCCAACCAAAGGATTGGTACGAGAGGCACTGCGGCGTTATACAACTGTCGTTTCCAATGGGGTCATTACAATAAGAAACTAAAAAGCGTATGATTTTACCACAAGAAGTATTTCCTATTGGCGTCATGCGTCGACCACATGGCAACAAAGGCGAGATTCAATGCCAAACCGATAATACCTATTGGGATGATTCGGCAGCCGATTTTCTAATTTTAGAAATTGATGGCATTCTTGTTCCCTTTCGTGTACTTGATTGGCGTGGTAAAGGTGCAGACTCGCTGCTTTTTCAGTTAACCGGTGTGGACACGGAAGAAAAAGCACTGCGCTTAATCGGCTGCAAGACCTATATGTTGCGTCGCGATATAGCGGAGGAAAGTGAATCGGGATTGACATGGCAAGACTTAGTGGGCTACACCATTATAGATGACACGCAAGGAAATCTTGGTGTGGTGGTGTATGTCGATGAGAGCACGGCCAACACCCTGCTCGAAAACGAAGAAGGACGACTATTCCCAATCCACGAAGACCTAATTCGAGATATTGATACAGCGAACCGCATTCTCTCGGTTTCTCTCCCGGAAGGCATATAACCGAATTGCGGGATGATATGGTATCGCTTTGCTGTATGGGGTCAACGAATCTACTCCAAGAAATCGGAATAATGTAAATCGTAGCGGTATGGGTCAATTCGCAAGACTTATTAGCCTGCCCATGTAGAGCGGTCTAATGACCTATAACCGATAGCCTCCAACAAATGCTTGGCTGCAATATGCTCCTCGCCCGAAAGGTCAGCGATTGTTCTTGCCACTTTCAGTATTCTGTCATATGCTCTGGCCGATAATCCCAAATGGTTCATCGAGTACGCCAAGAGATTGTCCCCCTCTTTATCCACCTGACAATATGTACGCAACAGCTGCGGTGTCATTTGAGCATTGCAGTGGATGCCCTTACCATGGAAACGTTCGGATTGTATCTGTCTGGCTGCCACTACTCGTTCACGGATGGCCGCCGAAGATTCCCCCGGTTGGGCAGTTCGCAACTGCTCGTACGAAACAGCCTGTATCTCGCACTGAATGTCTATTCGGTCAAGTAGCGGCCCCGAAATACGGCTGAGATAGCGATGCACTTGTGCCGGAGTACAAGTGCACGGATGAGCAGGATTGTTCTCTCCGTAATGTCCACACGGACATGGATTCATCGCTGCCACCAACATAAACGAGGCAGGATATTCTATCGATAGTTTGTTGCGTGCCACCGTTATTTTCCGGTCCTCCAACGGCTGTCGCATCACCTCCAAAGCCGAACGCTTATATTCCGGCAACTCATCTAAAAACAGCACCCCATTGTGCGCCAAACTTATCTCGCCGGGTTGCGGATTAACACCCCCGCCAACTAAAGCCACATCCGTTATCGTATGGTGAGGACTGCGGAAAGGACGCTCTACTATCAGCGATTCACTCGGCGAATTACTTTTTCGGTTCATCAGCCCTGCCACAGAGTGAATCTTGGTCGTTTCGAGTGCTTCTTCCAGTGTCAGCGGAGGCAGTATGGATGGCAGCCGCTTCGCCATCATCGACTTGCCTGCACCCGGAGGTCCCACCATCAACATGTTATGTCCACCGGCGGCAGCCACTTCCATAGCTCGCCGTACATTTTCCTGCCCACGCACATCCGAAAAGTCTAATTCCGTATTTTGCGCCACCTCCTGAAAAAGCGCGTTGGTATCAATGCGTATCGGCTCTATTTGCTGTTCTCCATTAAGAAATCGCACCACATCCAGTAGGCAATCCATACCATATACATCTAATCCATCCGTCACGGCAGCCTCAGCTGCATTGGCACGAGGCAGGATAATCCCTTTGAAACCTTCCGCCCGGGCACATAACGCAATAGGAAGTGCTCCACGGATCGGTTGCAGCGACCCATCCAAGCTCAGCTCTCCCATTATCATAAACCGCTCCAACAGCCCCGATTTTACTTTTTCCTCTCCCGCCAACATACCTATCGCCAATGGTAGGTCGTATGCAGCTCCGGCTTTTTTGATATCCGCCGGTGCCATATTTATGGTAAAAGAACGCTTTGGAGCATTAAATCCATTGACCGTCATAGCAGCAACGATTCGTTCGTGTGCTTCCTTGACGGCATTATCCGGAAGTCCAACCAGCGTAAAATCAAATCCCGGAACGGCATGAACTTCTATGGTCACAGGCACAGCATCTATACCAACCGGAGCAGCGCCATACGTTTTAATCAGCATAATCTTAATAAGTCTGTAATGAATCTTGCGGGATACTATCCTGTTTTTGTTTTTTGACTTCTTTGGCGGCCTGTTTCTCTGCTTTCCGTTGTGCCCGTTGTTCTTTCTTCAACGCACGCTCCTCTTTTGTCGGCACATTGAAATCATATTTCCATACCAGACCAATTCCTTGAATGGTATTGGCTTGGCGCAACGAATACTTATCCACGGTATGCGTGTAGCCCTTTAGCCGCAGTTTACCGTCATCGGTCAGCAGCACCTCCACATCCAGGTCGCCAAAGAATGGTTGCTTGGCAATATCATTATATCGATACCCCACATTTCCGTTTATCACCAATCTATCTACCGGTTGCAGTTGGAATTGTGCCTCATATTCTTGCGCTGCATCCTTGCCTTCTCCATCAGTGCGAATATTTACCCCCATTGTGAAGACATTGGTCAACTTGCTGAGCCATGAATTGATTTGTCCCGTTATGGTGGACGACAAGAACGAGTAGGTCTCGTTCAGCCCGGCATATTGCGTGTTGGTCATATATTCCGGCGTAAAGAACCGCCCAAATACCAGCAGATAAATTACCTGTCGCATCAACATCTCATCCGTATTGATAATTGAGCGCACTTGGCTCTGAATGGTCTCGTCAGACAGAGGCAGCTCAATACCAAATTGCAGTATGGGTTGTTGCAGATTTCCCGTCATGGTCAGACAAGTATTCACCGGCACACTTGTTCGTGTCGTAGCGAGCTGACTGATATCGCTTCCGAATAGGTCTTTCAGGCTTGCTGTCACCCTATATTTTGCCGTTGCATTGATTTGCGGATTGGCAGGATCCCCCGACCACATAATCGTTCCGCCTTCAGACAGCGTAAATTGTCGATGTATCATGTTCGCCACCGTGAAATCAAATGTACCTTGTTGAATTGAGTAGGTGCCCAATAGTTTTACATCCCCGGTCTGCGAATCGTAAGCAAATCGAATATTCCCATCTCCACGCCCCTGCAACATATCCCCATTCTGCGAGCCCAAAACCAATTGGAACAGCAAATGCGGATTGGCTTCTATGTTCATATTCATTTGGAACCGCAGCTTCAGTTTCTCTTCTTCCGGCTCTGCGTTCACAATATCCATCTCTTCCTCTTTTGGGCGAGTTTGAATCACTGCATTATGATCCACAAAAGTGATAAAGTTATTGTCCACCGCTGATGAAGCATAATCAATTCCGAAGCGGAATCTCGATTTGCCTACCGTCTTTGCATTTACATCTATTTTCAGTTCCTCCTGTGTGCCGTCTATTGTCACGCCTCCGTCCGCATACACCTTTCCTTGCAGCATCTCACCCGCCTTGTCGGGTATGTCATACACCAGTGCATGGTTCGTCGTCACATCAAAATGATAGGACCAATCCTTAAAGCAGGTATGATGCAGCCCTCCGTTGAAATGTATCTTATGACCTTCCTCATCAAACAGATCCAGTTCGCGGAATTGTATCGAAGTCGAATCCATATACGCATCGCCGTCAAAATGGTAGCGGCAACCTGTATAAGGAATTGTCAGTGCTGCATTTTTTGCTTTTGCTTGCGTGGTCACATACACATGCTTCTCTCCTCCGTCTTTATCTCCGAATATACGCACATCGCCCACCGCATAGCCACAGATATTTTCCAATATTCCATCCGTCCAGTGGTCAATGAAATTCAGCGGTACCGAATCGGAATGCACATTAATTTCCCATTGATGCTGTTTGGCCCGTACCGTTCCGTCCACCGAAGCTATCTGTTTGCCATCCATCACCACATGCCCGTCTATCAGCACATTTTTGGTCTGTTTGTCCAATCCGACTGTAGCAATGGCAGTTCCCGTGTACATATCGTTCATACGGGCCGAGTCCAGCCGCACATCTGCTTCGAATACAGGCGTCGAGAATAGTCCGTACAGCGTTGCCCAACCGGTCAGGTTTCCGCCTAATTTGAAATTTTTCTCAGGCAGGACAAATGGCAGCACATACCCTGCATCGATGTTTCCAAGTTCAATATGCAGCGAGTCTTCAATGTGCGACGAAGCCATACCGTCCGCTCGGATGTACTGGTTCGATGCATGCATATCAAAGTTATGTATTCCCAGCGTTGTATCTGCCACGCAATACGCAATACGACTGTCGCCCAATGTGTAGGTCGAATCTTTCAATTGGAATACAGAGGGCAGCACATGCATATCTATCAGCGGTTTGCCGGCGTATTGCAAGAAGTGGGTGCATAGTTCAATCTCTCCGCCATATTTATGTTCTGCCGAATCGGTCTGTTGGAGAGCCAACAGGGTATAAATCGAGTCGCCTCCTGCCGTGGCAAATAGTTTTCCACCCATATTCATAGCCTCAGCCGATAGCAGCAAATTGATTTGCCCACCCACATTGTCCATCGATAGCGTAATGTCCCGAATCGGCTGATTTCCGACCCGTACTCCGGGTGCAGAAACCATTAGTCCCAATTTATCCTCCGTCTCATTGAAGAACCCTTTGGCTACAGGATGGTCGCTCAGTTTTGTAGATAGACGCAGCACTTTTTGCAGGGCACGCAGTTTATGCCCATAGACATAGAAATCCATCCGAGTGTCTGTCATCGGAATGGTTTCTATTTTTTT
>CAVKVE010000028.1:10923-22607 GCA_963659655.1 Bacteroidaceae bacterium
TATCCGCTCATACGATCCGGATTCACTCCTCGCAGGTCAACCGCCAGCACTCCGCCCGTTTCCATTTCTGCCAACTTGTCCGAAAGCCCCAGTATTCCCAATCGGAACTTATCCAATCGCAGGTTGCAGGCTATTTCCGGGCGCTCTTGTGCCAGATTCACCAGTCCGTCAAAGTATAGTTGCAGATTCTCGTCTTCTATGCTCAGCGTTCCGTTGTAGTGCTTATGTCGATAGGTTCCGTCAGCATGTATCTCGTTGTAGGTGTAGTCGTTGTAGCTCAAGTTTCGAATGTGTGCACACACTTTTCCGCTCGGTTGCTTATCCACTAATTTTCCGTCCAACGACACATCCACATTGATGGCACCGATATTCTTTTGTCCGAGCAGCCGTCCCAATTGGAATCGTCGTGTCACCACCCGCATATCGTAGCGCAACTTTTGGAATACCGAGTCAGACACCAATTTTCCATCGGTGGTAATCGTTCCCAGCGCGGTACGAAAAGCGCCATGCAACACCACATCATGCAGTTGTCCGTCTATTTGTCCCCGATAATGTACATTGCCCAATCGATGAACCATTGCGGGTAGCCGATAGGGCTTGTCGGTCAGGTCGCTCAAGAAGTCCTGCAGTAGTCGTGCATTCACATACAGATCCTCGCATTGCAACCGCAAATACGGATTGCTCAAGTCGGGCAGTCCCACCGCCGAAGCATTGCCGAGGAACAGCCGGTCTTTGTTGTAGTATAGTGCCAAGTTCCACGCTTGTATGCTGTCCACCGTGCCGGACACATCGCCCGTGATACGCACATGCTTGTCCATACGCCCGATAGCCGGTGCCACCAATGCCAAATCTTTCGGCAGTATGTCCGCTTTGGCTATGTGCAAGCTGAGCCTATTTTGTTTGGCGAGCAATCGTGTCTGTGCCTCATTGTCGCCGGGGTGCAAGGTATAACGCACACCGCTTGCGTCCAGTTCCGACTGTGGCAGCCGCACATAGAGTTTGGGCATGCACATCAGCGTATCGTTATAGACAAAATGTGCCTGTAGGTCTTCTATTTTCAGGCTGTCTTTGCCTCTACGAGCCACCCCACTCAGTCCCCGTATTTCTGCATCTAACGAATCGGCTGTCAGGTGGTATAAGTCCATATAGGCATAGTCCAAGCGTGCCTGCAGATCGTTTATCTCCGCTTCCACTCGTTCTATCCGCACATCTCGCACCGAAAGAAAAGCGTGAAAACCTTTCTTTGGTTTGTCCGTACGGAACGCATCCACCAGGAAATCATAGTTATATCGTTCCTCATCTATGCGATGAATATACGCTTTTGCACCTATCAGGTCTGCTTTCGAAAAACAAATTTCACGATTTCGCAGTGGCAGCAATTTCATTTGTGCATATAGTTCTTCCACATACAGCAATGTATCGCCCTGTTGGTCTTCTATATACACATCTTTCACCCGCAGCCGTGCCGGGAAGTGATACGACACGGTACCTATCGTAGCTTGCGTGCCAAGTCCTCGGCTCAGTTCTTCGGTCGCCAATTGCACCACCGCCGTTTCCACCCTGTCGCTCATCAGCACACACACCAGCATCCCCAGCACCAATAGCAGTGCCGTCAGGAATACTCCGAGTATGTAGAGCAAGCGTTTCATATCTTGTTTTCTGTGCAATCGTAAGGGTGCATTGCTTGCGGATTTTTCAGCCGCAAATAGACAATACCCCTAATTAAATTAAGCGCGCAAAGTTACTACTTTTTTCCTACATATACAACACTCCGCCCGTTTCCGATGGTTTTCGACCGGTTTTGAATCGATTTGAATCGTTTTGAAAGAGTTTGTATCCCATCGAATGGGCATCCCCATTTGCACATTTCGACAAAAAGCAGTACCTTTGTGCATTCTTTGGCGGAGCTATTGTTTTTCCTCCGCTGCTGATTTATCAAATTAATCCATAAAAAACTGAAAACAATGCGTACTTCTACCGAATTAGAAGGCGTAAGTCTGCTTGGGGAGAACAAGACCAAATACCCCACCGATTATGCGCCCGAAATGCTTGAAACTTTTGTCAACAAGCACCCCGAAAACGAGTATCTCGTCACATTCCATTGTCCCGAGTTCACCTCTCTTTGTCCCAAAACCGGACAACCCGATTTTGCCACAATTGTCATTTCCTATATTCCTCGTGAGCGCATGGTGGAGTCCAAGTCGCTCAAGCTCTATCTTTTCTCTTTCCGCAATCATGGCGATTTCCACGAAGATTGTGTCAATATCATTCTCAACGACTTGGTTCGTTTGATGGATCCCAAATACATCGAAGTGACCGGTATTTTCACACCTCGCGGCGGTATCAGCATCTATCCGTTTGCCAATTTTGCCGATGCCGACCACCAGTCGCTCAAGCAGCAACGCCTCACGGCTCGTTTCAGTGAGGTCATCGCCAATGCCTAACACCCACTCATAATTCATAATTCGTAATTCTTAATTAGTTATGAAGGATAGCATTATTGTTCTTTCGGGTGGGTTAGATTCCACCACCCTACTCTACGAATATAAGGATCAAATTGCCCTTGCTCTCAGTTTCAACTACGGTAGCAATCACAATGAGCGCGAGCTCTATTTTGCCCGCCTCCATTGCGACCGTCTCGATATTCCGCATATTACCATTCCGCTCGATTTCATGCATCAGTATTTTCATAGCTCTTTGCTCGAAGGTGCCGAAGCAATCCCGGAGGGAAACTACGATGATGAGAATATGCGCTCCACGGTCGTGCCTTTCCGCAATGGTATCATGCTCGCTGTGGCAGCCGGCATGGCCGAAAGTCGTGGTCTCAAACGCATTATGATGGCGAACCATGCAGGCGACCACGCCATCTACCCCGATTGTCGTCCCAATTTTGTAGCCGCTATGAATGCCGCCATCCAGGCCGGCACCTACGAGGGCATTGAGTTATTCACTCCGTATACCAATATCACCAAAGCAGACATCGCTCGCCGAGGCAAGGCCTTAGGAATAGACTATTCCGAGACCTGGAGTTGCTACAAGGGCGGTGAGAAGCATTGCGGCAAGTGCGGCACCTGCACCGAGCGCCGCGAGGCTCTGCGTGAGGCAGGAATCGACGACCCCACCGAGTACGAAGATTAATGCACTGACGCTCCGACAAGCGATTCATAATTCTTAATTCTTAATTAGTAGTAACACTCGTGTATTACGTAGAAAAACGATTAGAGATTTCCGCAGCGCACAACTTGCATCTCAGCTACGAGAGCAAGTGCGAGGCGCTGCATGGCCACAATTGGATTATTGTGGTCTATTGTAAGTCGCGTGAGTTGAACCAAGATGGCATGGTCACCGACTTCACCCATATCAAACAGGTGGTCAAGGACACTTTTGACCACAAGTACATCAACGAGGTGCTCGATGTCAATCCTTCGGCAGAAAATATCGCCCGTTGGATTTGCGACCATGTAGATAACTGCTACAAGGTCAGCGTGCACGAGTCCGAGAACAATTGTGCCATCTACGAGCGCGACGAATAAAAACTTCCAAATACCATGCGTTATCCACAATCTATGGCCGAATCCAAGACCTATCGTATCAACGAGATTTTCTATTCCCTGCAGGGCGAGGGCTATTTCACAGGCACTCCTTCTGTTTTTATCCGCTTTAGTGGTTGCAATTTGCATTGCTCTTTCTGCGACACCGATTTTTCCGCCTACACCGAAATGACAGCCAACGAGATTCTGTCCGCCGTGCAGGCTCTCACCAACGACCATCGTGTCCATATCGTGCTTACGGGTGGTGAGCCTACGCTGCAGTTAGACAGTGTGTTGATTGATGCGCTCCACGAAACAGGCAAGATGATTTGCCTCGAGACCAACGGCACCCGCCCTATCCCTTCCGGTATCGATTGGGTCACCTGTTCCCCGAAGCAGGATGCTACCATCTCTCTTTCTTACACCGATGAACTCAAAGTAGTTTTCACAGGTGTCGATGTTGAGCCTTTGCGCAACGCCATTCCTGCCACCCACTATTTCCTGCAGCCCTGCTCGTGCAGCAATACCGCAGAGGTCGTTGCCTATATCAAGCAACATCCATGGTGGCATCTATCGCTTCAAACGCACAAGTACATCGACATCCCATAAGTGTGTACCCCACCTGCTATCCCCTGCTACAGGTTGGTCATTTCGCCCGATACACGCCAGCAAACAAATCATTTTCATACTAAAAACAGTCGTATTTTTACGATTTGCATCAATATGCCGCAATATATAATCATTGCGGCATATTTCTTGTTGCAGATATTTCCAATTACAACGACATACATTTTATAATCACCTGGAGTTTTTCGCAACTCCGCCAAAAACGATTACGGTATGAAAAAGGTATTATTCATTGCGGCAGCAGCCGTAGCACTCTTAGGGTGCAAGACTAATTCTCCCGAAGAAGACAATAGCAACTCCGGAGGTACATTCCCCAGTGGTGGCGAGGTAACCAGCGATACGGTTATCGGCAGCACCGATCTTGCCGATTTCGACATCGCATGGAGCAGCGTACCTCTCACTTCGGAGCCTTCCGACCTCGCCGTTCTGCCCGATGACGGTGGCGATTTTCTCGAGAACTGGGACGCATACACCGCGGGCGAGCTAACCCAAATTGCCCTCGAATGGAGCGAGAGCGGCGTTACGCAAACCGGTACGGCAAAAAATGTAACCGTCACGATTGACGGCACAGATGTGGTCATCGTCAGCACCAAAAAGAAGATACAATATATCCTCTCGGGTGCGTGCGCCGATGGCAGTATCAAGATTTACTCGGACAACAAGTTCCTGCTTACGCTCTCCGGCTTAACCCTGACCAACCCCACAGGTCCCGCTATCGATATTGAGAAAGGTACTACGGCAGACGAGGACGGCTCGTATCCGCACAAGACGGCATATATCCAACTCACGGACGGCACGACCAATACCCTCGTAGACGGCTCTACCTACACCAAAGTTGATGGAGAAAAGCCCAAGGCCTGCCTCTTCAGCGAAGGACAACTCGTCTTTTCGGGCAGTGGCACACTCAACATTACGGGCAACTACAAGCACGCCATCTGCAGCAACGACTATGTGCGCATCCGTCCGGGCGTGCAACTCAATCTCACCACCTTGGCGGGCAATGGTATCCACGGCAGCGACTACATCATTGTGGGCGGCGGACTGACCAATATCGAAGTCTCTTCCGCATCGGGCAAGGGCTTGAAAGCGGATAGTATCTACATTGCCGGCGGCAAGACCACGGTGCTCACTTCCGGTACGGGCGAATACGACAGCGACGATGCAGATGTGTCGGCATGTGCAGGTGTCAAAGCCGACGGGCTGACCATCGATGCGGGCGAGCTTTATCTCAAGTCTACCGGTGCAGGCGGTAAGGGTATCTCCGTCGATGGCGACCTTGCTATCAACGGCGGCACGGTGCAGGTTATCACCACGGGTGCTGTCTATCAATACGGCAGCCTCGACACCAAGCCCAAAGGTATCAAAGCCGACAGCAGTATCGTCATCAATGGCGGCCACATCAAGGTGCGTGCCACGGGTGCAAAAGAAGGCAGCGAGGGTATTGAGTCGAAAAACACACTCGCTATACACGGCGGCGTAGTAGAGGTCTATACTACGGACGATGCGCTCAACGCCACCAACGACATCACGATTGACGGCGGCTATGTCTATGCCTACGGCTCCGATAACGACGGCATCGACTCCAACGGCACGCTGCATATCGGCGGCGGAGTAGTTATCGCATCGGGAACAAGCACACCGGAATCCGGATTCGATTGCGATGAGAACACTTTTGCCATCACGGACGGCATAGCCGTAGGTATCGGTGGCGACAGCAGCACTCCGACTACCAATAGTTGCACGCAGAACTCCGTGCTCTACAAAGGCAGTTGCGCACAAGGGGCTCTCATCACGCTCACACAGAGCGATGCACCCGTCATCTCCTACACGCCGGAGAAGACCCTCTCGCAGATGACGCTCCTGCTTACCACACCGAGCCTCACCACAGGCACTTCGTATGCGCTCGTTTCGGGCGGCACATTGAGCGGTGCTACCACATTCCACGGCCTGAGTATCGGCGGCACGCTGAGTGGTACAACCACTTCAGTCACCACCTTTACCCCGACCGCCGTAGTGACACAAATCGGCACCGGCGGACAAGGAGGTAACCCCGGTGGGCAAGGCGGTGGCGGAAATCCGGGTGGGAATCCCGGCGGACAAGGTGGAGGCGGCAGACATTAACCGCCCCCCCAAAAAAAAAACAAAAAGACCTATCTTATGCACAAAAAAGCTGTCTAACCTCATCCGTTAGGCAGCTTTTTCACTATAGCCATTTCATCGCAAAACGCCAAATCCTCCGTTCCCCTCCCTATTGTCGGCTGTATCGTTCTATTATCTCTTTCCAGAACGATTCATATTCATATTTCTGCCAGGCGTGACACCCCATAGGCAGCTGTCCGATTCGCTCATACAGTTCTTTCGGGAAACGGTCAAAAGCAAAACACATAGCCTCTTCCGGAGTCGGGCGACGCAGCGCATATTCGCTCAGCCCCAACAGGCTGCCCCACATATCATCCTCGTTTCCTTGCCAGCTTGCCAACACATCGGCAGGCCTTGCCCCTTTCGCCCAATACCGCACCGCTTTCACGGCAAGCCACCAATAGTTGCTTCTCCATATCAGTGGCGAGCGCAGTATGTGCCACAAGTTAAATACTCTCTTCGTCCCATCCAAAAATCGCAAACTAGCTTCAATGCTGCGTAGGCTGAACCCACCATTCCCCACTCTCAGCGGCATTTTCGAGCTGTATACCTGCTGTCTTGCTTTCCCCACATTAGGCGCACCTATATACTCATACCCTTTGGCGCACCAGGCTTCCAAATCATCCTTAAAGATGAACGCATCTGCCTGATATATAAGGATGTGCGAATACCCCCCCCTATCGAAGCGAGCGTATAATTCGCGCGACAAACAGAGCTGATTATACTCTCGCAGCCCTTTGAAGTAGTCCGCCTCAAATCGTTCTTCCCGCAAGGTCAATCCTCTTTCTGCCCAGAGCAAGTGAAATGCCTCTGTGTCCAGTCCTTCGGGAGCTACCAGATAAGTATCATAGCGTCCCAGTACCTTACAGCATTGCCGCAGCGACACCGTTTCCGTTTCTGTCGGTGTCCGATATACCGGTATGGCAATGGCTATACGCATTCTTTTTCAGGGGAGCAAGTGATAGATTCTGCTTTTCACGCATTCGAGCTTGCAAAGTTACTACAAAATATCGGTATGGGCAAATTCATTTTTTGAGGGCGGAGCCCACCGAAAACATCCTTTCTCCCATTCCCTTATTCTATTGCGTTTTGCGTAACATTTGCCGCATTTTATAGTCTAATTCGACCGAGCGTTTTTTGGAACATTTTTTGGCATACTACTTGCACAACAACGAGAAAAAGAGTATCTTTGCAGAAAAATACAACGCTTGTGCAGGGTTCGGAATATTTTGCCCTTGTCGCAAGCGCCCAAAATGCTCTATTTGGACCATTAACCCATAATCCATATTCTATCGTGAAACCGATTATCTATCAACTACTTCCCCGCACTTTTACCAACTATAATACAACGCGCAAGCCCAACGGCAGCCGTGAAGAAAATGGTTGCGGTCATTTCTCCGACATCAACACCAAGGCACTTCGTGCCATCGCCGATTTGGGCGTCACCCATGTTTGGTACACCGGCGTACTGCGTCACGCCACAGCCGAGTTGAATACCGCTTCTATTGTCAAGGGAAAAGCCGGTAGTCCGTATGCCATCACCGACTATTACGATCTTGATCCGGACCTTGCCTCCCCGAAGGAGGACCGAAGCAAGGAGTTCGATTTGCTGATTGCCCGCACCCACAAAGCCGGCCTCAAGGTAGTGCTCGACTTTGTCCCGAACCATGTAGCCCGTGAGTACCACTCCACCTGCGCCCCGGCCGGTGTCCGTGGTCTTGGGGAGGACGACCATCCCGAATGGGCTTTTTCCCCGCTCAACAACTTCTATTACCTTCCGGGCGAGCCATTTGCCCCCAATTTCGACATTGCGGACTACCACGAGTCCCCTGCCAAAGCCACGGGCAACGACTGTTTCTCTGCTCACCCCACCCGCAACGACTGGTACGAGACTGTCAAGCTCAACTACGGTGTCTTCTATCAGGGCGGTGGCGAAAAGCAATTCGACCCTATTCCCAATACTTGGTTCAAGATGCGCGACATCCTGCTCTACTGGGCGGGGCGTCATATTGATGCGTTCCGTGTGGATATGGCTGAGATGGTGCCCGTTGAGTTCTTTGCGTGGGCCATTGAGCAAGTCAAGAACGCCTATCCGCATGTGCAGTTCATCGGCGAGTGCTACAATCCGGCGCTCTACCGCCCCTACCTGCAGGCAGGCTTCGATTATCTCTACGACAAGGTCGGCATGTACGACTACCTCCGTGGTATCACCAGCCGCAATTGGTCGGCAGAAGGTATCACGGGTCAGTGGATGGCGAATAGCGACATTCACGACCACCTACTCTATTTCTTGGAGAACCACGATGAGCAGCGTATCGCCAGCGGTTTCTTCTGCGGTCGTGGTGCTTGTGCCGAGCCGGCTATGATTGTTGCCGCCACTCTGTACAAGAACCCCGTTATGATTTATGCGGGTCAAGAGTTGGGCGAAAAAGGTATGGACATTGAAGGCTTTTCGGGGATGGACGGCCGCACTACCATTTTCGATTATTGGGGTATCAAATCGCTGCAAGCATGGGCAAACAAGGGCAAGTTCGATGGTGCAGGATTGGACGATGAGCAGCAGCAACTGCGCTCTTTCTATCAGCGTCTGCTCTGCCTTGCTCGTGACTCGAAGGCCATCAGCGAGGGCAAAATGTACGACCTCGAATATGTACAAGGCGAAGGGTTCAACAAGCACGAGCAGTTTGCTTACCTGCGCAAATCGGGCAACGAGACCTTGCTTATTGCCGTCAATTTCGATGACAAGCCCGTCGACCTGCAGGTGCGTATTCCGTCCGATGCCTTTGTCTATCTTGAGCAGGACGAACTTCCTGCCGCCATGGGTATCGACCTTCTCACCGGCACCGAGTACGAACGCCTCAGCTTCACTTCCACTACCCCTGTCTGCCTGACTATTCCGGCATGGAAGGGTGTCATCATCAAGATACAATAATCCGACAGACAATCTTTCGCCATTGTCTTTCCACACACTATGCATATAGACACAGAGAAGATAGCCGCCTACGGGCGGCTTATTCGCATTGGCAATTTAGCTTTCATCGGTATCCTTGTTTGGGTCATGGAGAAATGGGTAGCCGTTCCTGTGCTTGACCAACTTCGTTTTGGCGAGCAGCTCCCATGGTATGTTTTGTGGCTGCTCATTGTCGGCACCATCGGAGTGGCTGCGGGCGGCTATGTCATCAACGACTATTTCGATGTCAAAATCGACCGTATCAACCGCCCCGACCGTGTAGTGGTCACCCAATATATCAGTAAGCCGGCTGCTATGCGTTTGAGCCTCATCTTGAGTGGCGTGGGCGCACTCTGCGGTTTTGCTGCCGCATGGCTTGTGCGCAGTTGGTCGTTGGCGATAGTTTTCTTTGCCGTTCCGGGTCTGCTGTGGTTCTACTCTTCCAGCTATAAGCGCCTCTTTTTGATTGGTAATCTGACCATTGCGCTTATCAGTGCCCTTACGCCTATGACCATTGCGTTCGCCAATGTCGGTCTGTTGCGTTTGCGTTACGGCACTATTATGGGCTTTACCACCCTCATCCCCGACCTGTATCATTGGCTCGGAGGCTTTGCCCTTTTTGCCTTCCTTTGCACATGGATTCGTGAGATTATCAAGGACTTGCAGGATCAGATGGGCGACCGTGAGTTGGAGTGCCACACTCTGCCTATCCGCTTGGGTGACCGATGGACAAAAGTCATCGTCACCGCTCTTTTGTTGCTTACCATGGGTTTGGTGGTCTATATTTGGCTCTGCGTCTTGCCGTTCCCGCACGCATGGAGTACCCTCACCACCCGTTATACCGTCTTCGGTATTCTTATTCCGATGGCGTGTGAGCTGTGGTTGCTTTGGGCGGCCAAGATTCCGTCAGACTACCGCTCCGCCCAACAGCTTATGAAACTTATTATGTTTCTCGGTATGCTTTTCAGTATCGTCATCCTCCGCAGCCTCTAACGCGACAATTTACACATTTACACACTTACAAATTTACACATTTACAGATTTACAAATTGGTAAATTATGAAGCTTCTCTTAGGTTCTCAATCTCCCCGCCGCCGCGAGCTGTTGTCCGGATTAGATATTCCTTTCGAATGTGTTGACATCCATGCCAACGAATCGTTCCCTGCTGACCTGCAAGCCGGCGACATTCCTTTGTATATTGCCAAGGAGAAAGCGCAAGCCTATCTCGACCGCCTGCACGAGGGTGAACTGCTTTTGACGGCGGACACCATCGTTTGGGTCGATGGGCGCATGCTCGGTAAGCCGAAAGATACCGAAGAAGCAAAGGCGATGCTCCGTCTTTTGAGCGGCAAAACGCACCAAGTTTTTACGGGTGTTTCCCTCACTTTTCCCGAACCATTCCCGAACCAACTCCGAACCAACACCATAGATTCCCCAACCAACGCTATAGATTCCCAATGCAATGCTATAGATTCCCCAACTACTATCCATTGGAATACCCGAGCATTCCGGCAGGAATCCTTTGTTGACCGCACCGATGTCACTTTCCGCACCTTGACCGATGCCGAGATAGCCTACTACATCGACCATTACCGCCCGTTCGACAAGGCCGGCTCGTATGGTGTACAAGAGTATATCGGCTATATCGGCGTTGAGAAAATTGCCGGCAGTTTCTACAATGTTATGGGTCTCCCCATCGACCGCGTCTATCACTCCCTCAAGCGCCTCGGCTACTAATGCCGCTGTTGTGCGCTATTTTCCGTGTGCGTGTTAGCTGCTAAGTTATGTATTAGCTGCTGAGTTGTGTATTAGCTGCTGAGCTGTGTATTAGCTGCTGAGTTGTGTATTAGCTTCTAATATAGACCAACGAGGACTTCCTACTTTGCACGGAAGGATTGCGTGGTATCTATGTGTATGGAGATGGTTTTGGTGTTAACGCCACTCTTGAATGTCTGCTTAACCGAGATATTATTGCCTTCTATCGAAATACTATTACCATCTACCGAGATATTATTACCATCTATCGAAATACTATTGCCATTAGCAGAGAGGACAATGCTGTTCTTCTTTTCAGTGGCCGACTTGGTATTCCCCGACTTGGTATTTTTACTCGCTGACTTTGTATTTTTCTTCCTTGGCTTGGTATTCGTATTTCCTGACTTGGTATTTTTCTTGCCTGCCTTTGCAGAGGCATTCCCTTCATAGAGAGGATACGGGTCATCGTCGTCAATGTATATCACCGACGGACGCTTGCCTTTCTTCCACTGCTGACAGAGGCGAGAGACTTCGTCGAAACGAATTGTCTCATGCGGATGCCAATCGCAGATGATAGCATGCGCCCGCCGCTCATCATCAAGGATGTCGTTACCAAATACCTTTACCAATTGCCGTATATCATCCAATGTAGCCATATTCTCTTGTTTGTCTGTTCGTTATCT
>CAVKVE010000029.1:0-9112 GCA_963659655.1 Bacteroidaceae bacterium
TAAAAGATTTGCAGGGCTTTTCGGCAGACACGAAATAATAGTAATGCTTGTTGTTATGTAGGTGGGCGCAACGCCATGCGCCCTATGTTTTCGGCACAAAGGTACAAAGAAAAATCCATATTCGGGCAAAAAAACCTATTTTTGTACCCTTTTCCGTACCAACTTCCCTAATTTGCACGCAGCCAAGTCTGATTGCGTCCGAGCAGTCCCCGCTTGTCGAGGCTGCCCCGCAGCACCAGCTTGCCGTCTTTCAAATATATTTTCCCGTAGTAGAACTTACCGCTCTCGGGGTCGAGCACTTTCCCTCCCCGCAGTTCTCCGTTTTCCTCGTGCATACCTCGAATAATCATCAGCCCAACCAACGGCTTGTCCTTGTCCGCACCCGTGCATTCCTCGCACACGACATCTTCCGGGCCGACCAACATTTGGGCTATTTTACCGTAGTACAACCCATCGGTAGCCTTAAAAATATGAATAATCGAATAGTTAGCACCGGTCTTGTCATCCACCGTTTTCCAGTCGCCAACGATTTGATTTACTTGTCCGAACGACAATGCGCACACGAGCAGTGCGGCACACAAAGAAGCCATTTTACGCATACTGTTATGAAACATTTTTTGTAGGTTATTGGCGTTTGCGATGCACCCCAAAGCGCACCATTCGCCCTATTTTTATAGTTTATTGATAGATGCAGCGCAAATATCACGCCAAAATACTCTCCCCGTCGTATTCCATTTGCTGTTCCCGATACCGCCGCTGCATAAAACCTTTTTTGCATATATGCCAAAATAGCAGTACCTTTGTCGTGAAAAAGCAATGCGGAACCCATTTGGGCATCCCCCATTGCACACAACCCATACATTTTTAATCAATCCGCTTTTTCCAAAAGTGTAGGATATGGAACTTTCCGAGATTATTCAAGCCGTTCATCCTCTCCGTGTAGAGGAATTTCCTGCCGTTTCCGGCTCGCAGGAGGCAAATACCCCCCAACAAATAACGATAGATTTTCTGCTGACCGATAGCCGGCAGTTGGGCAGTCAGCCTGCGCATACCCTGTTCTTTGCCTTACCAACGCCGAAGGATGACGGTGCTCGCTACATTGCTCCCCTTATTGCAAACGGAGTGCGAGCATTCGTGCTGACCGAGAAGCAGCGTACCTTGATAGCCGATGCCCTGACCTCCGCTGAGTGTCCCGCCGGTGCCTTCGTATTCCTTCTCGTTGCCGACTCGCTTGCTGCCCTGCAGGACCTTGCTGCCTACAAGCGCTCGCTCTACCATTGCCCCGTCATCGGTATCACGGGCTCCAACGGCAAGACCATTGTCAAAGAATGGCTCTATGAACTACTGCGCCAAGACTATACCATTACCCGCTCGCCGAAGTCGTACAACTCGCAGATTGGTGTGCCGTTGTCCGTTTGGCAGATGAACGAGAAGACCGACTTGGCTATCTTCGAGGCAGGTATCTCCGAGCCGGGCGAGATGGCACGGCTTGAACGCATCATCCGCCCAACGATAGGCGTCATTACCTATATCGGTGCCGAGCATGGCGAGAACTTCCCGTCTTTGGAGGCAAAGCGTGCGGAGAAGATGCGCCTCTTTGCCCATTGTCCTGTGGTGATCGAAGACCCCACGCACCAGAATGTGCGCACCTGTGCTGCCGTCATGCGTGCCTTGGGCTACGACGAAGATACCATTGCGCACCGTATCCTGCACCAGACGCACGAGACGGTGCTGCAAATCAACCTCACGGCTCTCACGGAAAATGTACGCCATTTCCGCAGCCTGCTACGACCGACCACCCGTCTGACCTGCATGGTCAAGGCGTTCGCTTACGGTGCGGGCAGTATCGAGGTCAGCCGTGCCTTGCAGCAGAGCGGCTTGGTCGATTATCTTGCCGTGGCCGTGGCAGACGAGGGGCTTGAACTCCGCCGCGAGGGCATTACGCTGCCCATTATTATCATGGACCCCGAAGTGGCGGCACTCGACCTTATCTTGGAGAACAATCTGCAACCGAATGTCTATTCCTTCCAGTCGTTAGCGAACATCATCGAAGCCGCATCCGCCAAAGGGCTGGAAGACTACCCTATACACATCAAAATCGATTCGGGCATGCACCGTTTGGGTTTCTACCGCGAGGAGATACCCGAACTCATTACCCGCTTGCAGGGGCAGAAAGCGGTGCGCGTGCAGAGCGTCTTTTCGCATTTCGCGGGCAGCGACGAAGCGCAGTTCGATGATTTCACCCGTCACCAGGCAACCTACTTCAACGACTGCGCCGAAGCACTGAAAGCAGGCTTGGACTATCCTGTCATGAAGCATATCTGTAACTCGGCGGGTATAGAGCGTTTCCCTGAATATCAATACGATATGTGTCGTTTGGGTATCGGTCTGTACGGTATCTCTTTTGCAGGCGCACATCTGCATACGGTCTGCACCCTACGCACCACTATCTTGAGTGTCAAGACTGTACAGGCGGGCGAAACCATAGGCTACGGGCGGCATACCACGCTCTCCGAGCCGCGGCAGATAGCGGTGATACCTATCGGCTATGCGGACGGCTTCGACCGTCGCTTCTCGAACTACGGGGGTGAGGTGCTTGTTCGCGGGCAGCGTTGTCCCATTGTCGGCAATGTCTGCATGGACCAAGCCATGGTCGACATCACAGGTACGGACGCTCAAGTAGGCGATGCCATCGAGATATTCGGCGAGCATATACGCTTAGAGGAGTTGTCGGACAAGTTGGGTACGATTCCCTACGAGGTGCTGACCTCCGTCTCTCGCCGCGTACAGCGAGTGTATTATAACGAATAAGTATACATACAGTGAGTGTATTACAACGAATAAGTATAAAGGTTGAATTAAGTGCAGGGAATGGATAAGGCGATAGAGTGTACCCATCTGACCATCGGTTACGGCACCAAAGCAGTGCAGACGGACCTCTCTTTCTCGCTCTTGGCGGGAGAGATGGTCTGTATGTTGGGGCAGAACGGCTGTGGTAAATCAACCCTCCTGCACACCTTGGCGGGACTATTGCCGCCCCTGTCGGGTTCGTACACCATCTCGCACGACCTGCAACGCCCGCTCTCGCAGCAGGTGGCGTTGGTGCTGACCGAGCGCTTGAGTTTGGAGAACACCACCGTACACGATGTCGTCGCTTTGGGACGCTATCCCTATACTTCCTTTATGGGCGGGCTGACGGCGGCAGATGAACGGATTATCGCCGAATCTTTGGAAGCGGTAGGCTTATGCAGCGAAGCCGCTACCTATTTCAACAGCCACTCCGACGGCGAGAAACAGCGGGTCTTGATAGCCAAAGCCATTGCGCAACAGACGCCTGTCGTATTGCTCGACGAGCCTACGGCGCATCTCGATTTGCCGAACCGTATCCGAATTTTGCAGTTGCTGCGTCAGTTGGCGCACGAGCAACACAAGATGGTGCTTATCTCGACGCACGAGTTAGATTTGGCGCTCGCTCTTTCTGACCGCATTCTGCTCATGACCCCGCAACGAGGTATCGTGTTGGATACCCCCGCCGCTCTCCGTGCTGCGGACGCCTTTACCGCCGCTTTCGGTATGGACATCTTCCACCCGTTGTAATCCGACTCTTCGCAACTTATTGCTCTACAAGCCCATTTATTCCGATTGGCTCGTAATATAAATGCGGCTGTCTAACTACTTTGCATAGTTAGACAGCCGCATTCTTTTTCCGTATTATTCTATATGGGGACAAATATAATTACCGGAGCATCTGTTTTTCTCCATTTTTCTCGCCGCTCACGGCGTAGGAAACATAGTGTTCCTCCCTACTATACAACCTTTGGGCATAGAGGGAACCCATTTATTCTTTCCCCATTGCCATCATCCGCCATTCCCCGTTTTGTCGGGTGTCGATGTGTTGGAGTCCCACTTGTGCGGCTGCCTCTATGAGCGGTGCGCAGTCATCCTCGTAGAACCCGCTCATCCATAGCTGCCCGCCGCTGTTTAGGTATTTCGCATACAGCCCCATCTGTTCCAATAGGATGTTCCGGTGTATGTTGGCGAGTATCAGGTCGTATCGTCCTTCAGTGGGCGTATTTCCCTGCACGACGGCAATCTCCACACCGTTCCGAGCCGCATTTTCTTGCGTATTCCGCACGCTATTCTCGTCTATATCAACGGCTTGCACGCTTTTCGCACCGCATTTTGCCGCCATTATGCCCAGCACTCCCGTGCCGCAGCCGTTGTCCAATACCGTTTTCCCACGCAGGTCGGTTTCCGTCAGTGCCGCAATCATCATGGCCGTTGTCTCATGATGCCCCGCCCCAAAAGCGCAGTGCGGAACAATTTGTACGCCCATCGGCAGTTCCTCTATCGGGTGTTCGGCCTCCCACGCCTCGTTCCAATTTTGGTCGGGGCAGTCCGCAATTTCCACTAATTCAACGCCTTCCGTGGCACCGATCGTGTCCTCTATGGCTTGCCGATTAGTGTCTAACAGGTCGGTTGGTATATAGGCGGTACTGCCGTCTATCGTATCAAATCCGAGGTCGAACAGGCTCTGTGCGAACACATCCTCTTGCCAGGCTTCGGCGAAATGGTACCGAAAAGTAGCGCACGAGTACTTCATCTTACCATTGGTTGTAATGCACAATCTCAGCCTGATATTTGTCTTTCGGCGTCGGATTTTCAGCCGGCACACCTATCGGCACGATGCAGAGCGGAATGATGTGTTCGGGCAGTCCGAGCAGTGCTTGCACCTGTTTTACTCGGTCGGCACTCGGATGCACACCGGTCCATACGCCGCCCAATCCCATAGCGTGAGCCGCCAGCAGCAGGTTCTCGGTAGCAGCCGACACATCGTTTATCCAGAAGTCCGGCAGGTCAGGAATGGCCTTTGTCAGGTCGCCGCAGGGTACAAAGGCGCAGGCAGGGTGATTTTGGCAGCGCGTGTTGGGCATTCCTGCGCCGATTTTCGCTAATAGTGCCGAGTCGGTTACCACTACGAACGCCCACGGCTGTTTGTTGATGGCAGACGGAGCGGCCATAGCGCAGCGCAGCAGGGTGTCTATTTGTTCTTGCGAGATTTTCTCGCCCGTAAATTGCCGTACCGAAGTACGCGTCATGATGTTTTCAATCGGACTCATCGTTTTTTCTTGTTTTGGGGCGGTACAGCCTACGGCCAGCAGACCCAGCAGGAACAACCCCGTCATTTTTGTCATTGTTTTCATATCTCATTTGTTTTTTCGGTTGTACTGAAGCGTCTATTCAGCGCCTCCCCCACCACATAATTGCTTCCGCCGATAAACAGCACATCGTTCGGCTGCATCGCCGTCCGTGCGGTGTCTATCGCCTCAGCCACATCTTGTATGGCAACCGCCGTCGGGTAGTCGGGGTGCGCTTGTTCCCAGAGCCGTTTCATCGTGTCGGCAGCAATCGCTCGGTGTGTGGGCGCTTGCGTAAAATAGTAACAAACCTCGTGCCATTTTCCGTCTATTTCCTGTCCGCTCGGCATGAGTCGCAACACCACTTCCACATCTTTGTCCGACACCATGCCGAACACAATGTGCAGCGTACATTTTCGCGCCCATTGCAGTTCTGTCAGTTGTTCTGCCACATATTTCAGCCCGTGCGAGTTGTGTCCCGTGTCGCAGAGGGTCAGCGGGTCGGTCGATAGCGTTTCCCATCGCCCCCGCAGTCCGGTCATCGTACATACATGGGCAAAACCTTCCCGAATGGCCTGCGTCGTTATCGCTTTCCCTATCGGGCTGTAGTTTTGCAGCACTCGGAGCGCTACGTAGGCAGTCTGCAGGTTCTTGTCTTGATAGATGCCGTGCAGCTCGCACTCGGTTATTTCCCGCAGCCGACAGCGCCGCATATAGCCACATTGGTCGGCGAGCCAGATTCGGCAGTTCGAGGTCTCGAGTCCGTCGCCCAGTATGCCGCATTCCTTCGCTTTGGCAAGGAATACGGGCTCCACTTCTTCATCGCTTTCGCCTATCACGCAGGGTACATCGGGTTTGATGATTCCCGCTTTCTCGTGAGCTATCTTTTCCCGCGTGTCGCCTAAGAATTCGGTGTGGTCGAGTCCTATGTTGGTTATCACCGACAGCATCGGCGTGATGATATTGGTCGAATCCAGCCGCCCGCCTAATCCCACCTCGATGACCGCCACATCCACTTTTTGTTCCGCAAAATAGTCGAACGCCAACGCCATGGTGGTTTCGAAAAATGAGGGGTGAATTTCCTCCAAGAAATTGCGGTTCTTTTCCACAAAATCCCGAACCACTCCCGAAGGAACTCGCTCTCCGTTCACTCTGATTCGCTCTCTGAAGTCCTGCAAGTGCGGGCTTGTGTACAGACCTACCCGCAGCCCCGCCGCTTGCAGTGCCGCTGCTATCAGGTGCGAGGTGCTGCCTTTCCCGTTGGTACCGGCTATATGCACCGACCGAAACCGTAGGTGCGGGTCACCCAGATGCTCCATCAGCCGATAGGTATTCTCTAATCCCGGCTTGTACGCCTCCGCCCCCACGATATGAAACGCCGGGGTCGAGGCATATAGGTATTCGATAGCTTCTGTATAGTTCATAGTGAGTCCTATCTATTGTCCTTGTCAGTTCAATACCACATCAAAGCGGAAGCCTGCCGACACGCTTTCTTTCTCCGTGCCATCGCTTGCGTTCTCCTCTTCCTCCTCGCTTCCCCCATCGGTATTGAGGGTCTCTGCGCTTCGTTCTTGCAACCATTCGTAGAACTCAGGCGAAGCGTGCACCGCATATTTGTTCGAAGCGAGCTGAATCGTGTAGCGATGCACCGGGTCGTATACCTGTATCTGCAGCGCCGCTTTCCCGGGGTTGGCCATACATTGTCCTTTGATGTCCTCTATCAGGTTCACATTCAACTCATCTAACGGGATACGGATATTTACCCGTCTCAGGTATCGCTCTTGCACATCGCTGAGCATCTCCACCTTGTTCACCACAAATTCGAATTCCGCCTCCTCGTCCTTCTTTTCCTTGAAGTACTGGAAGTCTGCGCCTCGTTGCTGAATTTTTCCGGATATCATCACAAACAACCCCTTCTGCAATATCGCAGCAAACTGTTGGAAGTTGTTCCCGAATAGAGCAAATTCGTAGCTGCCCGTGTAGTCCTCAATCGTATATTTCCCCCACGGATGTCCTTTTTTCGATAGGCGTGTGCTGTCTGCCTCCGTAATGATTCCGCCTAACCGCAGCGTTGTATTTTTGTGTTGTTGAATAAATTCTAATGGCGACAGCTTGCTTTCCGTGCTTTCCTCTTCTTCCGTTTCGGAGTCCGACTCATCTCCCTCCGCAGCCTCTTGGTCTGCAGAAGCAGCCGCATTTCGTCCGTCAGGTGTGCGCCAAGCATCAAACTTATTCAGTTCTTTTGCCGTAATGCTACCGATATTTTCTATCTCAAATTTGAACTCATCCAATGGGTGCGCCGACAAGTAAATGCCGATGTATTGTTTCTCGTTGTTCAGTCGTTCGATGTTCGACCAGCGCTCCGCTTTGGGCAGTTCCGGGTGCTGCACGGTCAGATTCATACCCATGTCGCCGAATAGCGAGTTTTGCTGCATGGAGCGGTCTTGTTGGTATAGGTTTCCGTAGCGTATCAAGCTCTCCATCACATTCTCGTGCTTGCTGTTTTCGGCAAACAATTGCTCTCGATACATATCCTCAAAGCAGTCGAATGCGCCCGCCATAGCAAGACTCTCTATCGTTTTTTTATTGCAAGACGATAGGTTCACACGCTCCACGAAATCGAATATATTTTTATATTTTCCGTTCTTTTTGCGTTCTCGCACAATCGCATCCACTGCACCTTCTCCGACCCCTTTCACGCCGCCTAATCCAAAGCGGATGTTGCCTTCCTGATTCACGGTGAAGTTCAGTTCCGATTCGTTGACATCCGGCTCCAACACTTTGATACCCATCGCTTTGCATTCCTCCATCAGTTTGGTCACATCCTTAATATCATCTTTCGAGACGGTTAGGTTGGCGGCCATGAACTCAGCGGGATAGTGCGCTTTCAGGTAGGCGGTTTGGTAAGCCACCCATGAGTAGCAGGCAGCATGCGACTTGTTGAATGCGTACGAAGCGAATTTTTCCCAGTCGGCCCAAATCTTGTTCAGCACTTTCTCATCATGCCCGTTGGCTTTGCCGCCCGACATGAATTTTCCTTTCAGTTCTTGCAGGATGGCCATTTGCTTCTTACCCATCGCTTTACGGAGCTTATCGCTCTCGCCTCGGGTGAAGTTTGCCAACAGTCTGGAGAGGAGCATGACCTGCTCCTGATATACCGTAACCCCGTAGGTGTCCCGAAGGTACTTTTCCATTACGGGTATATCGTAGGTCACCGGCTCGAGTCCTTGCTTGCGTCGGATGAACTGCGGAATGTAGTCCATCGGGCCAGGTCGGTATAGTGCATTCATCGCTATCAGGTCGCCCATCACGGTCGGCTTAAGCTCTCGCATATACTTACGCATACCGGCCGACTCAAACTGGAATACCGCCACCGTCCGTCCCTCTTGGAATAGCCGATAGGTTTCCGCATCATCAATAGGGATATGGTCTATATCCACCTTCTCTCCCCGTACCTTCTCTATATTCTTCAAGCACTCTTTGATGATGGTGAGCGTAATGAGTCCCAAGAAGTCCATCTTGATAAGTCCTACCGACTCCACGACATGCCCGTCGTATTGCGTCACCAGCACGCGCTTATGGAGCTTGTTGTCGTATACGCTCGACAGGGGAGCAAACTTAGTCAGGTCATCCGCACCGATAATCACGCCGCAGGCGTGCACACCCACTTGCCGCACAGTGTCCTCCAGCTGCATAGCATAGTTTAGTGTTTCGCGTATTACGGGTTCTCCATTCTCGTATTCGTACTTTAGCTTGTCAATATATTTGTAGCAGTTTTTCAGGTTCACTTTGGGCGATTTCCCGTTCTCGTCCTTTATATTCTCCGGAAAATCCTTAGCCGGCACGAGAGCCTTCAGCTCAGCTACCTTGGAGAGCGGCACACGCTGCACGCGTCCCACATCGGCGATGGCCGATCTGGTTGCCATCTTGCCGTAGGTGATGATGTGAGCCACATGGGTCTCCCCATACTTCTG
>CAVKVE010000029.1:9365-22171 GCA_963659655.1 Bacteroidaceae bacterium
CCCATCGTCTTCATGACATGCAGCTCAAAGCGAATGCGCTCGGCTTGCTCTTCGTTCAGCGTCTCTCCATAGCGTTTCTTGGCACCCTCGTAGGTGAGATAAGCGAGGTAGTCCGCCTCAAGCTTGATACGATACAGCTTCTCGTAGCCGCCAAGCTTCTTTATCTTCTTGTCTGCCTCCTCTTGGCTAAGCACGACATTGCCGTGCTCATCGCGAGTGAACTCATCGAACAGGTCTTGCTCGGTGAACTTGTGGTGGTATTCCTCCTCGGTGCCAAACGATTCGGGAATGGGGAACTTAGGCATAATCGGGCCTGAGTCGATGTCGTATATCACAACCTTGTCGGCTATCTCCTGCGTGTTGGCAAGCGCCTCCGGGATGTCGGAGAAGATGGCGGCCATCTCATCAGGGGTCTTTAGCCACTCCTGCTTGGTGTAGTGCATACGATTGACATCGTCTACATTCTTGTTGGTACTCAAGCAGATGAGGCGGTCGTGAGCCTCAGCATTCTCCTCGTCGACAAAGTGTGCGTCGTTGGTGCAGATAATCTTGACACCATGCTTATGGGCTAAGTCGATGAGTATAGGGTTGACTTCGCGTTGGCGCTGGAATACGTTCGGGTCTCCTCCGGGCTTGTCGGTCTGGTGACGCTGAATTTCGATGTAATAATCCTCACCAAAAATAGATTTGAACCACTCAATGGAGGACTCAGCACCGGCGATGTCCCCTGCCATGATACGCTGCGGCAGCTCACCACCAAGGCAAGCCGAGGAACAAACAATGCCCTCGTGATACTGCTCCAAAAGCTCCTTGTCGATACGAGCCGTGTAATTGAACGCATCCGTCATGAATCCGGCACTGACTATCTTGCAGAGATTGTGGTAGCCGACTTGGTTCTTGGCAAGGAGAATAAGGTGCCACCCGGAGCGGTCGATAATATATTGACGGCCCTCGCCATTGACTGCCGTCTCGTCGGTCATGGAGTGACGCCCACGGCGAGCGCAATAGACCTCGCAGCCTACAATGGGCTTAAAAGGGACAAAGGGCTTCTTCTCGTAGGATTCTCCCCGCTCCTGAGCGGCTTTGAAGGATTCTTCCTCCTTCGCCTCCCACTTATCTTTGTTCTTGCCATTGACCTTCTTGCAGTAGTCGAGCAGCTCTTTGATGCCATACATATTGCCATGGTCGGTGAGGGCTACGGCTGTCATACCGGTTCGAAGGCACTTATCAACGATGTCTGGCACCTTCGACATACCGTCGAGTATCGAATAATGGGAGTGGACATGTAGGTGTGTGAATTGCATAATAAGGATTGTTTAGAGGTGGAGTCAATGATTACTATGGGTGGAGTCGATGATTACTATGAGTGATGTCGATGATTACTATGAGTGGAGTCGGTATTTGTTTGGAGGTGAAGTGTAGGTCACCCGATGCAGTCAGCATGAAGAACCGGCGATTGGAATGCAAAGGTAGGGATTTTTTGGCATATAACCAACGACTTGAGAAGGTTTTTTTCGGGGGTTGTTTAGGGGTATTCTAAATAACGGGAGGGAACAGTAAAGGCGTTGGTGAGGTGTTATTCAAGAGTTGGTTCGGGAGTGGTTCGGGAATGGGTGCAGATTTTTTTCGGGAAGAGGCAGATTTTTTTCGGAAAAGGGGCTGCGAGTGCCCTAAAAATGCGGGGTGCGGTTTTGGGTGTTGATTATGAGACGGTTGAGTATTTTTGTTACTTGGGTATTTTTTGGGATGGTGGTGCTTGGGTAGTTTGGAATGTAGTACTTGAGTGTTTTTGGGCGGCATAGTGATAAAGTTGGTTAATTATGGGGGGGGTATTTGTAAATACAAGTTTATTATGTAAATTTGCAGCCAGTAAGGAATTGGAGGGGATGGGAGGTGGTGAACTACAAAATGATAGATATAATCTATAAGACATGGTCTATAAATGATAGACATAGTCTATAAATGATAGACATAGTCTATAAATGATAGACATAGTCTATAAATGATAGACATAGTCTATAAATGATAGACATAGTCTATAAATGATAGACATAGTCTATAAATGATAGACATGGTCTATAAATGATAGACATAGTCTATGAGAACGGAAAACGAGCATAGACCATCGGGACAAGAGTAAGCATAGGCTATGGGAATGAATGTGAGCATAGAATGGAAAGTAAGCACAAGCTATAAAAATGAAAGGATAAAAAGATATGGCAATCACAAATCACGACACCAAAGATATTAATAACTTGGAATCCGAAATATGCAAAGACAATGGAGAACCATTGTATGGAGAAATAGACATGTATCGGCGTATTTATTCTGATTGTGAGAATAGCCCCTTACATTGGCATTTTTGGCATGACCTGCGGCTTCCAATAGCGATTAACAAGCAATCGGAGATCCAAATAGACTTTTTCTTGGTGTGCGAAAAGGGGGCTATTGTGATTGAAGTAAAGGGTGGTGATATTTGTATCTTAAATGGAGGTTATTATTATTCAACACCCAAAGAAGGATTGACACCTATGGAGCGTACTCCATTTAAGCAAGCAGATGACTATAAACATGCCTTGATGAAGCATAAGATACTTCAATCGCAGCAATTGTTTATTGATAGTGTTTGTGCATTCCCCCATACGGATATGGATAGGACAGGGTGTCCCAATTTAGATCTGGGATATAAATTATGGTCTAAAAAACAACAAGGCGATTCCTCAAGATCGTTTGCAGACTTCTGTGAAGAGGTATTGGAAGAAGATAAGACGAGAAAAAACTGGCATAATGAAGACTTAAACGAGCAAGAGCTAGAAATAGCCATTCGCTCGCTAAAATTTACCGATCCCAATTATGAGTATGTAGAAACTTCTTATCAAACGATAATGGAGTGGTTGGATGTCCGGAATCTGGAAACATTCAAAAGTTTAGAGAAAAATGAACGGCTCATTATTGAAGGAGGTCCCGGAACCGGAAAAACTACTATAGCAAAGGCGTTTATTCGGCGATATTCCGAACTGCGAGGCATCTATCTATGTTGGACTAATCTATTGGCGGCAACATTTGAATACGAGTTGGAGAAAATAGGTCTAAAAAATTGTGAGGTATACCAATATGAATCATTCTTCAGAAAAATGGACCCCGATGCTAAATATGTATCCCACGATGATTTTATGAACAAAGATAGAGCCATGTTGGTGCAAAAACTACATACGTTGTTGATAGCCAATAGGGGGAGAGAGTCGTTTGTGCCATACGATTATGTCATCATTGATGAGGCACAAGATACATTCGACAAGGGAGCTTCGGAGATACTGGATACACTAACATCGATTCGGGATTTCGGTATAGGAAATGGCCGCTACTTGGTGTTCTATGATACAGAACAGGGATACAACAAAGAATCGCGACAATTAGATGAATACGCTCCGAATATTGCCCAATATGGAGCCCATTTTGTTCTCAACGAGAATCACAGAGTACAAACCAACATACAAATAGTGGATGAAGCCAAGTTGATATTAGGAAGCGAGGACTCTAAATTGCATAAATTGATTGAGGAAATAGAGAAAAAGAATGACCCTGCTATTCAAATTCTTCATTTTGCTGACCCGCATATGTTGATTACCTATTTGAGAAGCTTGTTTAATACGATTCGAGAGCGGAATGAATGGGGTGACTATGTGCTGCTTACTGATTCTAAATGCACAAAACCGATGGAAGGGGAACCGGAAACACTATATGACCGATTAGCCGGCATAAAAGAGATAGAAGAACTGAACACGAAAAATGTGATGTCAATAAACGGAAAATTGGCGTTAACAACCTCCTTGAAATATAAAGGACTGGAGAAAAAACATGTTTTGATGATACTAAAAAACAAAAACAAAAACAAAGATATCAACAAATTTGAATTGTACATAGGAATGACCCGTGCTATTCTTGATGTGAAACTATTGTTGCTTGACTAAAAAACGAATACCATGAATACCACTAAATTGCAGGCATTAGCCAATTCGAAATCGGAAATGGTAGAAGCAATAGAGGGGATGATGTTAGCTGATGAAAAGAACGACGCACACCGTTTCTTAATGGTGATGAACAGCATTGTTGATTACTATTTACGAAAAGGATCAGAAAACACGGAGATTTGCTACCCGATAATTCGTATTCCGCATGCCCCCAAGTGGGCTAAAGAGGTGTTTGCAGAATTTCTGACACTGAAACTTTCGTTGCAATATAATACAGATACCCAAAATGTACTTAGAGGAAAATGGGGAGGCAGACAAGTACACAACATCACATCCAACAAAGCGGCCAAGGAATATAAGAACTATACGATTCCTTGCAAGAAATACATAAAGGATCCAATACTATCGAAATCAAGTAGTATTGTCCCCTTGTTGGGGAATACTGGTCATAAGAATATGATTTTTGTTTGCGAGAATATTGCTTTCTGCAATGATTTTATAACTGAATTTTGGGAGACAAATAATCTATCTACCACTAAAAATCTCATTCGGTGTGATAATAATGTTAATGAACTAAATATTCGAAACGCTCTAAAAAAATATCGAGAAGAATATCCCGAAACGAGTGCAATAAAAATAGATAATGTATTTATTTTTTACACGAACAATAAGAAGATTGAGTCTCTGAACAAAAGTGCTTTGACAATATGGAATACTGCTTACAAGGTTGGGGTAAGGAATTGCTTTGTTTTTGATTTTCAAGAGCAGTCGTTCAGATTAGATCGTGAACTGAAAAGGCGTGAATGCTTATGTAGGAAATTTTCAGGGGAAACGCTTAAAAACTACCCGGAGTTTATCACATTTGATGAAGATGAAACCAACTATTTGTTTCGTTTGGAAAAGACATACGAGCATATTCTGCTGAAGGATGACCCTGAGTATTTTACAGAGACATTAGGATCATTTTTGGATGATGAATTGGACTACCCTATTCGTGAACGGAATCTTTTTTCACTCTGCAATAAGGAAACAAAGAAAGAGTATGAGAACTATCTTAAAGCAAAATGTTCAAGTTTCAAAAGTGAGGACTATGAATTCACTTTCCATTGGCAAATAGACACGGCTGAAGAAGAATTAAGGGCCCAATTAATTAAGGCTATTTCGGACAATCGAAGGATAGCAATTGTGATAGATAAATCAACGCCGAATAATTTGAAAGATAAACTGAAGCGGTATTTTAAGAACATTATTGCTCCTACACAAATTTCGGTGAACTATTACGATTATTCAGCCTTAAAGCCTAAAGACGGTAAGAATTGCATCAAAGAAAGTTGTGTAATCGTGCTGCAGTATCGGCCACATTATGTGGGCAAGCCATATCCGAAGTTTCCGAACTCATTTGATCCATTTGTGACTAATGAAGGACAAAAGATAGTTGAATTCATTCAGGGATTTGTATTCCAAAATATGTATGAATGGGATCAATACTACTATAACAAAGCAAAGTATGATTTATTTTCGAGTTCAGACTATCGAAAAGCCACATTGGATACTCCTCAAAAAACAATTTCACCTAATTACCCACAAGTAACCGGTGAAACGGATTTCTCGGATGAAGGGAATAATCCCAACACTATTCAGTATGTTGTAGGAGAATATGAAGATGGTGGCAAAATACATATCCCGCAAACAGATTTTATCATTTGGGAAGACAAAGAGAAAGTGCGGAAAATTGGCCGATTCTCTACTTTGATTTTGGCAGAGGACAATTCGCTCTCTGATGTCGTGGAATTTCAAAGATTGGATGATATTGCTGAGAAATTGAACGACCGCATAGAAAAAAAACAGAATAATGAAAATGAAAAAGAAAAAAGCCTACGAAAACTTTGTTGTGAGAAGGGTAAGATAACCGAAGAGGAACGAGATTCCGAAAAAGAACTTTGGAAAATTTTACTAAAGAAGAGGGTCGATAGAGAAGGAAAAAAGAAAGCGTATGAATCTATCAAGCAGGGTATTGAAGAGAAATATGAGATTACGGAAACCCAATTCTCTAACTGGCTACAAGATGATGAGATGATATTGCCACGAAGCAAAAGGCACCAAAAGATTTTGATTGACTATATAGGTCTTGCTCAGATAGGTGACCAGATCGATAAAGTATATCTTGGCATAATGCGTAACAAGAAAGCCTCAAAGAGAAAAGGAACTCGTGACTATAATTCGATGTTAGACAAATTCTTGATTTCGACGCTACTCATTAATGAGGTGGATGAGGATTGGTATAATAAGGAATTTAAGGCTAGTGAGATACATGACTTATTGGATCTCGAAAAAGATGAGTTGAATGAGTTAATCAAAGAACTACAGAAAGATATTCATTTGAAAAAAGTAAAGGCAGGAACTTTAGCATAACAAAAATAGAAACATTATGAATACATTAATTCATGCGAAACGCGACTCGTTGGAGACATTTATCCGCGAGCAAATGATAGGTCCGAATGGCTGTCGAGGACATTTTGACTTGGAGGAAAATGATTTTGACAATAATGTTGACGAAATCATCAACACCACTCCGGGAACTATATATAGCACGGCCATTCTTTTCCCAAAGGAAAAGAAATCAAACTCGACTCAAAATTTAGATAGAGAGAATCCAGAAGCAGAAACAGGGCTCGCCAAAGATAGAACCGCTACTGGGAATGAGAGCATTACGGATGACCCGGATGAAGACGATGTAGAAACATTGACAGACCTCTATGAGAAAAGAGGTGAGAATGAAGACGATGTAAATGATGATGCGTACTCAGCGAACAGAAGATTTCCTAATATGATAGGTATTTCTTGTTGTCTTGCGCCTTCGGTTGATTGGAACAGGTCTATTAAAATCTCTGTTTCAGGTCGGTATTACACTCAGATTAAAGGAAAACAACGGGAAAAAGTGCAAGTCGTTATAGATACTGCTCATAAAGAAAAATTTGATGAATTCTACCGTGAAAATCGTGAGAAGTTGGCCCCATACTTTGTGTATGACGGCATAAATAATAGATTGAAATTACATGTCATTGACTATGAAATAGAGGATAAAGTAAAGGATCTATTGAAAAATATCAACAAGCAATATGCCAAGAACATTGCAATGCTGCCAAACGGGACAGAAGACCCGTGCTATACAGCAATACCTATCAATTATCGGAATTTATTGACCTATAAAGAGGCTTTATTCAAAAAACTCGATTCTAGAAATGAGCAGGCACAACTTAGTGACCAAGTTAGGCAAGATATCAAAGATAGGATTGAGTGCATCGAAATGTATGAAGCCATTCTTTCGTATTTTGAGGATTTGGTAGCACTATATAACTACAAAGACTATGGATTTTGGCGGTCGCATACATTTACGGCTCCATTGGATCTGTCTTCGATTGATTTCTCCCAGAATACGAATTCTGCAAAGGTGATATATAAACCATCAGACTATTCCTGTTTAGACCAATTCTTTTCCGAAACCATAGAAGAAAGCGGGAAAGAAGAAAAACAGGATTCGATTGCCCTTTCGGCCTGGCTACAAGTAACGAAAAACACCCAAAATCCGAATGATAAAAACAACTATCTAAAGGTGATGCTCGTTAATGATTCGGACCCATATGAACCTAAAGAAAATTCGTGCTTCTCTATTGTAAACACAGAAGTTAACAAACGCTGTTTCTTCGGTATCAAAATAGAAATTGCATGTGAGGACATAGTCGCTTATCAAACAAAGCACGACTATTCAGATGCAGAAGCCGAAGAAGACCAACTCAATTTCTTGTATCGGAATGTGAAAGACTATGGCGTTGGGCATTTGTGCTCTGTTGATTGGCCTCGAACGGGAAAGGTCAATAGAATTTGGTCTGAATTTATGCCCGCATACGAAACTCCGGATGTAGAAACCATCCCGCGCCAAAAAGATGCTGAGTATATTGAGGAAAATGGTATGCTCGTGCCGAAACCTTATATGGACAATACAGATTACTTGCAATTCAAAAGGCTCTCTGTGTTTTCGGATGCCACTAATGAAGAAATAATCAATGGATTAAGAGATTTTGTCGGATACTATAAGAATTGGATTGATACCGCGAAATCGAAGGCAGAAAAATTTGATGATACAGATAGGGTTTTTGCTACGAAAAATCTGGAAAAGTGCGAAGCTGATATGCGGCGTATGCAGAGCAATATAGACCAAATTTTGGCGGCTGAGGATGAAAATATGAACTGCTTCAGGCTGATGAATGCAGCAATGTTTATACAGCTATGGCACAGTGTAGAGAACAACAAAACAACTATCCGAGAGAATGGAATAGAACCGAATGCCGATTTCTACAGAAATGCCAATGATGAGATTTTCCGTACCGGGCAACATGCAGCCTGGCGTCCTTTCCAATTGGCGTTTATCTTGCTCAATTTAGATGGCATCATTCAAAATCCGGAAGATCAGGGATGGAAAAAACGCAACGAATTGGTGGATTTGGTATGGTTCCCTACCGGTGGCGGTAAGACGGAAGCCTATCTGGGTCTTATTGCTCTGACGATAATTTATCGGCGGCGCAAATATGGTGAGCAGGGAGCCGGTATGACAGCCATTATGCGTTATACATTACGCCTACTGACAACCCAACAGTTTCAGCGTGCACTGCGATTGATTATTGCATTGGAACAAATGCGTAGGTGGGAATGCTATAATTTAGGTAATACCGAAATATCTATTGGACTCTATGTGGGGAAAAATTCGATTCCTAATTCACAAGCAGACTTGGATAGTGAGGCAGCAAACTGGAACAACGGGGGAAAATCTAAGATTCCGCTTAAATATTGCCCGGTATGTGGCTCAAAATTATCTTACGAAACACATTCGTTTTCTTGTAGAAATGAGCAAGATGCCTGTACATTTAGAGATAGACTACCCGTTCGTCTATGTGATGAGCATATATACAAAGAGCCACCAACGCTATTGATTGGCACAGTGGATAAATTTGCAGATTTGGCACATACGGTCTCGAGTGATAATAATAAAAAAGATTCGAGAAGGCTATTTGGTAAAGGTACAGACTGTTTGCCACCTGATTTGATTATTCAGGATGAGCTTCATTTGCTTCTTGGCCCTCTAGGGTCGGCTGTAAGTCTATTTGAATGTGCCATAGACCAACTATGTGGACGAACAGATGGAACTAGACCGAAGATTATCTCATCAACGGCCACAACCCGCAATACAGGATTGCAAATTAGAGCCTTGTATGATAGGGATGTGAATATATTCCCACATAGTGGTGTGGATTATGATGATTCTTTCTTTGCTTTTTATAAACGCAAAAAAGAAGACGGAAAAGTCAGTTTCGTTTCGAAACGAAAGTATATCGGTATAATGCCTACCGGGCGTACGCAAATGCCGGCTCAAATGCGATTGGCAGCGATAGCATTGGTACATCGTGCTATATTCGAAGCAGAATATGCAACTCATAAAGATTTCGAATTTGTGGCCGATAATTACTACTCCGTTATTTCCTATTTCAATAGTCTACGAGAATTAGGCAAAACCGATGCCCAGTTCTATGCAGAATATAGTAAACATGTTCGGCGATTGTTTAGAAAAGTGCTGCGAAACGGCGGGATGTTGGAGTACTTCTACTCTATGAGAGAACTAAAGGAAACGGAATTATCAAGTCGAATTTCCGGTAATGAGGCGAATGAAAAATTTGCAGAGGTCGCCCAAAAATGGACGAAAAACGATAGGTTGCCGCATATCATTAATGGCAATTGGGTGTCCGGCACAACCCCTCCAGATTTTATTTTGGCAACGAATATGATATCGGTTGGATTAGATGTGAGTCGGTTTAATACAATTATTATGAATTCAATGCCCCGTAATATAGCCGAGTATATTCAAGCCAGTTCGCGTGTGGCTAGAGCCGAAGAAGGCTTGGTGCTGACGCTACATAACCCATTCCGGTCACGCGATGTATCTCACTATGAGAAATTCATAGAATTCCATGAGAAAATGTATTTCTATGTGGAACCGATCTCAATTACTCCATTTTCTCAAAAATCTATAGAACGATATTTTGCACTCTATTTAGCGACAATTGTGCGTCATACAATTGACAAACTTGCTAACAGAGATGATGCAAATAGATTAACGCCAAATTACCGAAACACGATTCTCGATAAAATTCGTTCCTATTTTGATGATCGTTTTAATCGTACGAGCAAGTTAGCAAGCCCGATAGAAAAAAGCTTGTTGACACAAGAACAAAAGAACTATGTCTCGGAATATGCAGAAAAACTTCTTGACGAATGGAATCAAGAACTAAGTCAAAGGAATGGTAAGTTCGTTTATTATGCAGCAGGACCAAATCAGAACAATGAAAGTGCATTGTTTATTGATACGGATGATTATGAAGATAATAGTAGTGGATGGGTTGTACCTAAATCACTTCGAATTGTAGAACCGGAAGCAGTGCTTCATATAAACTAAAGAAAAAAATGGAAATTCGGAAAAAAAAACAGCTAAATCAAGGCGTTGGAAAGTATAAATTACTTTCGACAAATGCCGGCGTAGGATCAATCCTACCCACTAAGTGGGGTGGTCTAGTTATGCCACAATCAACAACAGAGTGGGGATGTGTGGACATAATGAATGCCGCATTGAGGAACTCCAATGGACAAACGATTGACAAAATAGCGGAGGACAATGGCGTGGAATTAATTGAAGATAAGCGGTTTATGTATTTTTTGAAAGATACTGAAGATCTGGTCGCTTTAAGATGCTTAGTTGCCATCCCACATGTTACACTTGATAAGTACAACCAATGCAACATAGAAGAGCATCCAATCAATAAGCAGTATAAAAGATTACACCCAAACAGTCAAGGATTTGCGGAGAGTAATTTCACGATCCCTGCTATAATCTTTCCTCGTTGGTTCTATTCTCCTACAAAAAAAGAACTTCGTCCTTTGGAAGAATGGGAACAGATTTGGAAACAAAACGGATGCAATCATCGCAAGCGTAGAGGGGATGGAAATCCGGATTTTTTCGCCCCACCCCGCGACCCATACGCAAAAACCAACCGCAAGCAGAGTGACAACAACCTCGGGGATGATGCTGTATATAAGTTACTAGAGCAAATGTCCATGGTTTTGATATGCCCTAATGGACACATATCTGATATACCATGGGATAAGTATTTCTCTGCAAAGGTGGATGGTAAAGACCTTAGAGAAGAAGGTTTTGACTTATTTAATTACAAAGGGCAACCTTGCTCGGGAAACGACAATAGATCCCATGAACTCCTATACATGGAAAGTAAAAATAACCCGGAAAGTTTGGGATTATTGAAATGTAAATGTTGTGGGGCAGTTGTTAGCTTAGAGGGGATTATGAGCCTAAAACCGAAATGCCATGGTGATAAACCATGGGAGAATATTAGAGCTTATGATCACACATGTAAGGATGATGCCACAGGAAAAGCGTCTACTATGAGATATGCTATGGCAACGAGCAATAGTGTTTATTATGCAGATTGTCTCAGCAGTCTGCTTATTCCATGTTGCTATTTTGGAGAAAACCTGAGTGCTGATCAACAAAAGGTGCTTGATTTATTGAAAAGCAGATGGTTCAATAAGTACAAAGAAAATAATCCGAATGCGACTCCCGATGATTATGTAAAAAATATAGGAATACCTAAGCTTCAGGAGAAAGCCGATGACAGTGGGTATACGATTACACAAAAAGAGATGAAGCAGATTGTCGCTGAATTTTGTGGAAACGGGGGTGGTCAACCTGTCGGAGATGTTCGGGAGAACTATCGATTTGAGGAGTATTCTGTATTTATGGGAAATAATCAGTCGAAGGTAAATAGCGAAAGACTTCGATTCACGGATATTGATTTGCCGGATTCTCTCAAACCTTATTTCACAAAGATTCAGCAAGTTGATGCATTGGCTATAAGTAGCACGCAGATCGGTTTTTCTCGTGTGTCTGCTCCGACACCGGATTTTAATGATAATGGAGCCATTGAATATCCACATCTTAGGAATATATTTAGCGAAAAACCAGAAGAAGTAAAAGTGTTGCCAGCCAATCAAAAATTCGGGGAAGGGCTATTCTTTAGTCTTAACGAAGATGCTCTCAGAAAATGGGAAGCAGAACATAGCGAAGAATTGGATCGACACTATGCTACTGTGAAAAACCATGATGAGATGTATGAAAACACATATCAAAAGATGAAAAGAGGCGGTATTTCCCGTTTTTTCCTATTGCATACACTTAGCCATGTGATTATGAAGGAATTAGAGTTTTCTTGTGGCTATCCATCAGCAAGCCTACAAGAACGACTTTATTTCTCCGAACGAATGTGCGGCGTACTGATTTATACGGCTGACGGATCGGAAGGAAGTATGGGAGGCCTAGTATGGCAGGGACAACCCAATCTCATAGAAGGAACTATTCGAAAAGCGATGCAGCGAGCGTTGGACTGTGCAAGCGACCCTATCTGTTGGGAAAATGATGACCAAATGAATTATGCTGCTTGTTTCTCATGCGCAATGGTTTCGGAGACATCTTGTGAGGAGCGTAATGTTGGACTAGACAGGCGCGCTTTGGTAGATGATAATTATGGATTCTTCAAAAATTTGATTTAGGAGATTCTTAAGTTTTTCTACGAAAGAAATGATTCTTAAGTTCACATTAGAAGGGCGACAAGGGTTTGACCAAGACAATAACCCAATAGGGGAAGAAATGAGCAGGGGGAGGCAGGAGCTTCCCCCTGCTCGTTATAAGGATGTAACGACTATTTGCACACCTAT
>CAVKVE010000030.1:0-5523 GCA_963659655.1 Bacteroidaceae bacterium
GTCTCCCTTTTTTATTTTTAGCATTGCTTATTGAATTTTTGTCGTTATTAGAGTGCCTGATTTTTAGATTCAGTTTAGTGTTACAGGGGTGTAATCACATACTAAACAGAAAAGCATTTGTTGCACTTCTAATGTGAACTTAAGTAGAGTACAAGCACATGGTAAGAAATTGAATTAAAGTCTTAGCCGTATTTACATTATTATACCCATGTACGCCAGCATGGTCTAAGGTAAGAATTCGAGTATCTCTCACAGTTCCATTGGCACAATAAACCGCCTGATAAAAACAACCATCATCAAAATGATAATCAATTTGTATCCGATTTGGGCGTTTTTTACCAACAGATATTGGACTCCTCGAAGTTTCACAAGTGCCTTGCATCACAAATCTATTAGGCGTTAATAGAATTAATTCTTCAAAATGGAAGTCCACATTGCTGACAGTTCTATCCTCCTCTTTCCTACCAAATGTCAATAAAAAACTATCACCTACATTGTCTTTTATACCTTGTGTTAACGCTTCATACGACATCTCACTAGCTCTGCCTCTTTGTATTCTCAAATTGGTAACTTTCCCATGCCGAGAAACTATAACGTCATTTCCGTTGTCAAGTTCATGAGTTGCATTAAGATTTGAAACCGTAGGAATAGTTGCAGTTCTATATCCAATCTCATTCAATACAGATTGAATAGACTCTTTCAAAATTTCCCTTAATTGTTCTTCGTTTATGCGAAATGTCTTTCTCTCCATAGTTATCTCACTTTAGTTGTGTTTATGCCGCAAAGATACAAAATTTGAATGATATACACAACCATTTCCGCAATCGTGTACGCTGCGTTGTAGGTTTGTTTCCCGATGGGGTGTGTTGGCTTGTCCGGCACACCCCATCGGGAAACAAACCAAAATCTACAAAAAAGTCTGCTAATCATCTCGACCGGCAGACTCTCGTTTTCTAACTCAAAAACATGAAAAATGTTCTGCGGAAAGAGAGGGATTCGAACCCCCGGACCCTCGCAGGTCAACGGTTTTCAAGACCGCCGCGATCGACCACTCCGCCATCTTTCCTTGCTTTTTCGCCCGCAGTTGGTCGGAAAAGCGGCTGCAAAGGTACGCTTTTTCGATGATATACACAAATATCTGCCGTTTTTTGTCTCGCATTTGTCTTGAAATCCCTCAAAATTCAACTGTACTGTCCAATAACAAATGCAATTTTGCTGCAGAGTTAGCAAAAATGTTTGGAGAAACAATCAAACGGGCGTGGCAAAGTTCAATTTTTCATGCGGACGATGGTTTAATTTTTTCTGTATAGCCATAATCTTTGCATCCGAAAATGGATTGAAATTCGCATGTTTCGGAATATGATGAATTCACCCTTACTCGCCATGGAACTGATATAATTAAAAGAAATAAAAATATACATGGTAAAACCTCATTATAAGAGCCTTACAAGAACCTATAATGGTAGGGTAATGGTAGGGCGATACGTCCGAGATAAGAGGCTAATCGAAAACATATAGTAAAGAACTATATTTTTTTATCTGACAACTACTCTTTTAATAAATATAAGGAATATGTTAGGGCAGTTGTTGCTGCTGCCGAAGCGTAAGCCGATTTGAGTTTCTGACTACCCCTGACTACCTCTGACTGTATGGTGCTTTTTGCCCTAATTTGTGATTATCATTCTTTTTTTGTACCTTTGCACCGTTTTCGTGGGTAAGCCTGCCGCAGGTGGTTGCTTTTGGAGTTTGCCGCAGGAGGGCGCTTTTGAGTTCGCTGTAGTTGGGCACTATTAAGCTTGGTGCTATTGAACTGCAGCCATTTATCCACGAACGCCATGAGAACCATTTATTTCTCTGCTATTGTGTTAGGAATCAGTATCAATCTGTGTTAGGAATCATCATCAATCCCAAGTCGGGTAAGCGTGCCTTCCGGGCGCAACGCATCTACCTATGGAAACTGCTTCGCAAGCGGCACGAGCCCTTTGCGTATCGGGTCACGAAGTATGCGGGGCATGCCATCGAGTTGGGTCGGGAGTTGGTCGAGCGGGGGTGCGATGAGATTCTTGTCTTGGGCGGCGACGGCACACTCTCGGAGGCTATCAACGGCATCATGCGTTCCTCATTGACCGATGAGCAGCGCAGCCATATCAGCATTGGTCTTATGCCGCGCGGAACAGGTAACGATTTTGGCCGGTATTGGGGACTGACAAAAGACTATAAGCAGGCGCTGCAGCGTTTCTTCGATGGCGAGAGCCGCCCATTGGATGTGGGGTGCCTTACCTATTGGCGCAACGGCATTGAGCATCATCACTATTTTCTCAATTCGGTCGGTTTTGGCGTCGATGCGCTGTGTTGCTCGTGGGCGGCTACGCTCAAGTATTACATCGGCAGCCACCATGTCAACTATTTCTTTGCGCTCTTGATGGCCGTCTGTGCGCAAAAGTCACAGCGTATTCAGTTGGTGGCGGATGGGGCAGAGGTGGCAAACGATTTGCTTTTCACCATGAATATCGGCAATGGTCCCTATTCGGGGGGCGGCATTCGCCAAAATCCGGAAGCGGACCCGACGGATGGCGTGTTCCATTCCATTTTTGTGGTCAAACCTACGGCTCGCCAAGTGTTCCAAGCCATTCCGAAACTGTTTAACGGCCGCCTGACGGAGCTTCCGTTTATCCATTCTTTTACGGGCGCGCATATCTGTATCAACACCCGCAAACATTTGATGTTCGAGGCGGACGGCATTCTTGAAAATGTGATGGGCCCTTGCGAGGTACATTGCCTCCACCACGCTCTCCGCATCAAGGTGTAATCCTTCCGGTGGTTTATAATATTCCCTTGCTATTTATATAATCAATTTCAATACACTCGTGAAACGCGTTTATTTGTTGATACTCGTTGCGCTTTGTACGCTTGCCCCCCTATCTGCTCGGAACGGGTATTATGTGCATGTGCCGAAACACCGCTATTGGGGCACTGAGCAGTCGTGCCGGCATGAGGTACGGTTGGGCTGGGGCGATATGCTCTACGAGACCTGGATGTGGCATACCAATTCCCGCACCGACCACTACCGCTACACCGGTCATATCTTTGCGGAGTATCAGTACTACTTTCAGCCATGGCTCTCGCTCGGCGGGCAGCTCGACTATGAGCAGGTATGGTGGGATCAGACGAAGGTAGGCAACACCCTCCTGGAAAATCCGATACGAGATATCACATTCTATAATGTAACGATACTCCCGACGCTGCGATTCACCTACTGCCGTCGCGACTACTTCGCCATGTACTCCTCGCTGGGATTGGGCATGACCGTGAATGGCGGCACGGAGGTAGATATGAAGGGGCGGCATACTGCCTGCACACCGGCATGGAGCATAACGCTTCTCGGCTTCAAGGCAGGGGGGAACCACCTGTTTGGAACGGTGGAACTTGGGTTTATGAACGCTCTATCCGGGCGCAACTATATATACATGCTCGGTTCACGCTTGGTATCCGCATCGATCGGGTACTCGTTTTAGAAAGAGAAAATAAGGAAAATATATGGAGTTGGCTATTTGAATATATGGAGTTGGTGCTTTGAAAATAAGGAGTTGGTTCGGGAGTGGTTCGGGAATTTAGGAAAAATTATGAGAATACTATTATGAGGAAAAATAAAATAATTGGGGCTTGTGTGGGCATCGGTCTGCTGGTGGGCATGACAGGGTGCAAACGGCTTGAGGTCGAATATGTGGACTTCAGCAAGTATGCCGATGAGGCAAACTGCTTTGTGCCAATGCACGAATCGACAAGCGATGTGCGGGATGAGGCACCGTGGGACCAAGCCGTGGCGGAGATAGAAGAGGCAGAAAAATATGCGGAAGAGAGTGCGCAGGCCGCATCTATCCTACAACAAAACTCTTCTAATACAGAACTACCCAACTCTTATACCACAGAACTACCCAACTCGTCTAACACAGGACAACCCAATGCATCTACCACAGAACAACAGAACGCACCGGTGCAGCGGACATCGCCGCTGACGGTGACCGATGTGGCACGCGGATTTGTGGAAAACCTATACGCCTACAAAGTGCATCAAGTGGCGGGCACCTACCGAAGCATCGATGTGCATGGCGACTCGCTGACCGTATCGGGCAAGTTCTTCTACCCAGAAAACGGAATCATTAAGAACCTGATCATTGTGTCACACTACACCATAGGTGCCAACAAAGAAGCCCCGTCGGAAACCTTCAGCTTTGAGGGAATGTACGCTGCCATGGGCTACGGCGTGGTGATAGCGGACTATATCGGCTACGGCGTGACGGTGGATAGCATTCACCCCTATCTGCAGGCAGAAACAACGGCACACAATGTGATTGATATGGCCATAGCCATTCGTCCGTTTATCGCCAAACGAGGGCTGAAAGTGCAGTCGGAAGAGGTCATCCTGTTCGGCTACTCGCAGGGCGGGGCGGCGACACTGCATGTGCAACGCGTGATGGAAAACAACCCGACCTATCAAGACAAATTTGTTATCAAGAAAGTGTATGCGGGGGCGGGGCCATACGACATAGCAAGCACCTACGACTATGAGGTGAAAGTGGATGTGACGGGCATTCCGTGCGCCGTGCCGTTGATCATACAAGGCATGAGCGTGGGCATGGACAAACCGCTGGAGATGGACTTCTTCTTCAAAGAACCGCTGCTGTCGAACTACAACGAATGGATAAATTCGAAGAAATATACGGTCAATCAGATGTCGACGCTGATAGGCGCCAAACGGCTCAGCGAGATATTGACGGAGAACGGAACCGACCGCTCGAACCGTGAGACGGCGCGATTCTATGTGGAACTGCAAAACAACAGCATCCCGTCGTCCTTTATTCCGAAAGCACCGCTCTACCTGTTCCACTCGGAGGATGATGAGACGGTGCCCTTTATCAACTCGCAACTGATGCAGCGACAATTCCGTGACAAAGCGCCCAATGTGACCTACAACTTCGGACACTACGGAACGCACATGCGAGGCTGCCTGACCTTTATGAAGGCCGTGCAGAAAGACCTGAAAAAGAATTCATAGAATCGGTGAACAAAAAATGAAAGTATGATGATGAAAGCGAAACTGATACTACTGGCAATGCCCCTGATGATGGGGGCTTGCTCCTATTTCAAAATAAAAGATGACTCGTTCAACCTATCGGTGGAGCGAGTGCAGTCGAGTCAGGCATGGGTGGAAGTGATGCCCGACGGAAACTCCTACTCGTATGTGTGCGATGTGGTGAAAGCAAGTGAATACCATAAATACCACACAGACCGCAAATTTATCGAGGCACATTTTGACGGGCTGAAGGAAAGTTACGCAGCGTTGGTGGAACTGTATGACTCGTTGGGCGTGGCGGTACCGAGCATTGAAAGTCTGCTGTTCAACAATGGCCCGCTGAAAGATGCGGTGACGGGATTAGAGGCAGAAACGGATTACTATGTGTGTCTGTACTGCCTCAACTCGAAGCATAAGCCGATTCATAAACTGATAAAAAAGGCATTCTC
>CAVKVE010000030.1:5803-18665 GCA_963659655.1 Bacteroidaceae bacterium
CTGCTCTCACTCTACGACACCACGGTGAGCCTGAAAGAGGGCGATGTGGTGTATGTGGGCTGTGTGGGCTACGACAACGAGCCGACAACGGATTATGTGGTGTATCGATTGGTATACCATGTAAACAAGTCCGTAGAGATAGAGCGATTAGAAAATCCGTTTGCCGACCTGACGGACACAGACAGCACTGCAGACACGCAGGACAACAAAAAAGCAACGCTCAAACGAGCGTTGCAGAAACGAGCAACCATAGCGCCGCAAAAGAAAGCGGTCGGCTCGGCTATCGGCGCAGGGCAGTCGCTAATTCGTACAAGACAATTCCCCCGGTAACACTGACATTGAGCGAGTGCTTGGTGCCGTATTGCGGAATCTCGATGCATGCATCGCATGCATCGACGACGGCTTGTTGCACCCCAAAGACTTCGTGGCCGAGCACAAAAGCAATGCCTTGAGGGGCTTGCGAGGCGGTTTCCGGCGAGTGGGCGGCAGGGAAGTCGGGGGATTGGGAATTGTTGGCAGACAAGAGAGCGGCTACTTCGGCTTTGGCTGCCTCGAGCGTGATGGAATCGTGCGCCTGCTCGACGGCATAGACCCGATAGCCACGGCGGTGCAGGTCGGCAACTGCCTCGAGCGTGTCCTTGAAATACTGCCAATCAACGGTTTCTTCCGCTCCTAAAGCGGTTTTGTGAATCTCCGTATTGGGTGGGCAACAGCAAATGCCGCACAGATAGACGCCCTCGACCAAGAAGGCATCGGCGGTGCGAAAGACTGCACCGATATTGTGCTGGCTGCGGACATTGTCCAATACCGCCACCAAAGGGAGTTTTTGAGCCTGATGAAAGGCCTCCGGAGTGAGGCGGTTCATCTCTTGTATGCTGAGTTTCTGCATAATTTGCGATAGTTTATATTGGTTTGCTGCGCCCCGATAGGAAATCGGGGCTTTCCGGTTGCCCTAACGCAGGGAGGTAAGGGCGCGGAGGCGATCGGTGAAGTCGGTGGAGGCAAGCAGGCGCTCGAGAGTGATATGCATGCGGTAGCACCAGAAATTATGGGGGTCGGCGGGGTCGTTGATACGCTCGACTTGGGCATCCCGACGGCGGAGAGTGCCATCGATAGACACCCAATCCTGCCACGGGAGAACGACCCACATAGCGGGACTCTCAAGATGCTGACGGAGAATCTGCTCGGCTACCTCCGGCGTTAGTTCGGCAGGAGCCGTGCCACTGCGGTGGAGGCACTCGGTGTAGTAACGCTGCGTCTTGGCGGCATCCTCCTGCCACCACGCTCGGAGCGGATTCATATCGTGCGTACCCGTCGTGCAGACGGACAGATAAGGCACGGCGACAAGGTCACCAAACTCGACCATCGCCTTAGGCATACGCTGAATCTCAAGGCTCAGAATATGCAGCTGCTGCATGACTTCCGGCACACAAGCCGGCACCATACCCAAATCCTCCCCGCAACAAAGCATATCGGTGGCGTGGAGCAGGGTGGGCAACTTGCGAAGAGCACTCGCCTTCCAAAAATCGTTGTGCCGCACATAGAAATAGTCGTGATAGAGGCGGAGCAGGGATTGCTGCTGGTCGGGCGCAAGGCAAGCGAACGAATAGGAACGGCTGATGGAGATGCGAGGATGGAGCAAATCGGGGTGCGACTGGTCGGCAACAAACAAAACCTCGCAGCTGAGCGCGATAAGTTGCTCGCAAAGAGCGGCATCGGATTTCGTTTTGCGGGAACGAAAATAGTCCTGAATCTTGACCTGCGTGTCGAAAGACTTGCGGAAACGATAGGTGCCGTCTTTTTTCAGGCAGAAAAATTGGCGGATAATGGTGGGAGTCTGCTCGCCGAACAGCCGGAGCAGATGCTCGTGGCGAATATACGGCTCGGTGAGTCGCTCACGGTCGAGCAAGATACCCATAGCGTGGAGTTCGTCGAGCGTGTAGGGCAGGGCGGGGTTGAAATGACCGCACAACCCCCACACATCGGTCTTGCGCATCTGCCAAATACGGAAAAAGCCCAAAATATGGTCGATACGATAGGCATCGAAGCAAGTCTGCATCTGGCGGAAACGCCGGCACCACCATGCATAGCCGTCCTTGCTCATCTCATCCCAATTATAGGTCGGGAAGCCCCAATTCTGTCCGCTCAACGAGAAATCATCGGGTGGAGCTCCGGCAGAGGCATTGCGATTGAAAAGCGCAGGGACCGCCTCGACATCGACGGATTCGGGAGCAAGACCGATAGGAATATCGCCCTTGACGGCTACGCCGACCGCATGGGCATGATTGACGGCCCGCTCCAACTGGCGATAGGCGTGGTACTGCAAGTAGGTGTAGTAGGAAGCGTCCTCCCCGTCACGATGAGCGCGATAGAGGGCGTAACGGTCAAGCCAATAGGCGTTGTCGGCAAGAAAGCGTTGGTAGTCGGCTGAGGCAACCAAAGCGGGGTGATCTTGGTGGTACAACGCACGGAAATAGCGCTCCTTGCGCTCGTAAACGGTCTGATAATCCGCATACGACTTGCGGTTGAGCTGCGTGCGCTCGGCGCGGTACTGCTTGAGCAGGTCGGGCGGAAGCGTTCCCATCTGTTCGATATTGATATAGATAGGGTGAAGCGCAAAGACACTGATGGCATTATACGGATAGGAGTCGTGGTTGGTATGGCTTAGCGTGGTGTCGTTGACGGGGAGCGTCTGAATCATCTGCATACCCGCTTGGGCTGCCCAATCGGCCATAGCGTGCAGGTCGCAGAACTCGCCGATACCAAAGCTATGCTCGCTGCGGAGTGAGAAAATGGGGATGACGACACCCGAACCACGGAAATTGGTATGTGAGCGGCGGAAACAGCAATCGTTCGCCACAAAAAGACCGGTAGCGGGAAGGGATTCGATGCGGCGATTGTCGCCCTGCTCCAAATCGACAATGGCATGCGTGCGGCGATCGTACAACACATACTTGTACTCGAAGGGGGCTGCGGAGCGAATAGCGGTCTGCGCCGTCCATTCCGGGTAGGAAGTGTCATCCAACAAAAGCATGGAATCGGCTGACCAATTGCCTAACTCCGGGATACTGCCGATGACGGCAACACCCTGCGAGGGTAGGACTTGGGCTAATTCGATATGGAAAAGAAGGGAGATCGACGGAGTTGGTTCGGGAGTGGTTCGGGAATGAACGGAATTTGTGCCGAAATTCTGTGAATTTGTATCGAAATTCTGTGAATTTGTGTCGGCGTTTTTGGAAATGGTGTTAGTGGTTTGGGAATCGGATAGTGGGCGGCGGAAAAGCTGACGGAAAACACGGGTGCGGAAAATGGAATCAAGATCGTCCAACTGCCAAAAATCGCGCACGAAAAGGGAACGTTCGCCTTGGGGAAGGGTAGGGCGGAGAGAATCCGCAGACGATACACCATAGTGTAGAGAATCCGCAGGCAATATGAGATGATGAAGGTGTCCTGTTTCGTAGAGATATTCGCCTGACGGCGACAGGACGGCATAGCGGTAGGAAAGGTCATCTACAAAATCGGACAAGGTGACCCGAACGCTCCAAAACGAATCGCCGGAACACTGCATACGAAGCGGGTTCTGCTCCGTCCAATCGACAAGCGTGCAGTCCGCCGCAATGATACAAAGCGTTTCGCCATACCGGGCGCGGTAGGAGATAGAAAATGTGATTTCCATGACTCAAGAACGATGAGAATGGTGGTGTTGTATGATATGAACCCCGCCTATCAAGACAGGGAAAATGGTATTGATAATCCAAAGCGTGGCAATGGCAAGGGTGCTGCCCGCTGCGGCTTCGGGGACAAAATGACCGAAAACCAACAATCCCCATGCGCCCCGTATGCCAACATCGACGGCAGGCATATTGGGCGTGACGGTCACGAGCAGGTAGTAGAGCGGGATGGCTTGCAGGGTCTGCAACGGCGTAAGCACGACCCCAAAGGCATAGAGCAGAATCCACAGCTGGGTCGAGAAACAAAAGTATCGCAGGCAGGAGAGCAAAAACATCCCCGCATAGTCGGAAAGACGCAACTGACGGAGCGCCTGCAAACGGTTGTGTAGGTCGGAAGCAGCCGAGGTGTGCTTGTCGGCGTAATACAAAAGCAGCGGACACAGGATGACCCCCAACAGCACAAAGGCCGAAAAGAGAAAAATCTGCCCCAGTGTATTCTGCCCGTCGCCGGCAAAAAACAACACCGCTGACGGAATACCAAAAAGCGCAATGACAAATGTCAAAATAGCACTGCCGTAGTAGCCGATGATGGTAGCCGTAAGATGATCGTCTTGCTTCGGAAACAAAACGGTTCGCATGGGATAGTCTGCCAACCGATACGGCGACATGAACGCACCGAACATGCCGCAATAGACTTGTTTGAGCGCCTCGTGGAACGGAATAGGCACAATATGACGCAACGAAAAACGCCATTTCCATGCCTCAAGCCGCATATTGATAGGCATCAGCAGCACGCAAAACAGTATGGCAACCCCTGTGCGGCTGCCTGCGCTGCGCAAATGCTCCCACAACGCCGGATAATGCTCAAACGTGATGAGCCGATAGAGCAAATAACCATAGCCGACAGCCAAAACGAGGCCGTAGAGAATCTTTTTGACTATGGATTTGCGGGAAGACATGGGACTGTTTTAGTTGAGAATTAGCGTAGTTTCGTGTTGAAAGTGCGTGAAAGTTAGCGCTTTTCGAGCAAGACGACATTTTCTACATGCTGCGTGTGGGGGAACATATCCACAGGCTGCACACGGGTGACACGATACTTGGCGTCCAACAACGACAGGTCGCGTGCCTGCGTGGCCGGGTTGCAACTGACATAGACAATTCGCTGCGGCTCGGCGAAAAGAATGGTATTGACCACATCCTCATGCATACCGGCACGGGGCGGGTCGGTGATGATGACATCGGGGCGACCGTATTGTGCGATGAAATCGGTATTGAGAATGTCCTTCATGTCGCCCGCAAAGAAAAGTGTATTGTCCAAATGGTTCAGCTCGGCATTGACCTTGGCGTCCTCGATAGCCTCCGGCACATACTCGATACCGATGACTTGGCGTGCCTGCCGTGCCACGAAATTGGCGATAGTGCCTGTGCCTGTATAGAGGTCGAACACCAACTCGTTGCCCGTCAAGCCGGCAAAAGAGCGGGCTACCTTATAAAGCTCGTACGCCTGCTCGGTATTGGTCTGGTAGAACGACTTGGGGCCTACCTTGAACTGCAAATCCTCCATCTGCTCCATGATATGGTCCTGCCCATAGAAGACATGCACGGTTTGGTCGCCGATGGTGTCGTTCATCTTCTCGTTCTCGACATAGAGCAGGCTCACTATCTCCGGGAACTCGGCGTGCAGCCACTCCAACAGCGCACGGCAAGCATCGTTGATTTTCTCGCCAAAAGAAACGATGAGCATAATCTCGCCACGATGGTTGGAACGCAAAATGAGGGTGCGCAGTTGCCCTGTGTGGGTATGCTCGTTGTAGAACGAGAGCCCATGCGCACGGGCATAATCACGAATGCCGTTGCGGATGCGGTTGTTGATTTCGGGCATGAGGTGGCACTCGGTGATGTCCAACACCTTATCAAAACAGTTGGGAATATGGAAGCCCACGCCGTAGGAGTTGTCTGTATTTTCGATACCGCCTGCCGCACGAATCTCGTCCCACGAGAGCCATTTGCGGTCGGCAAAGGTGAATTCCAACTTGTTGCGGTACTGGTAGATATGCTTGCTGCCGAGAATCGGACTGATTTCGGGCAGCTCGACCTTGCCGATACGGGTCAGGTTGTCCACAATCTGCTGCTGCTTGTAGCGGAGTTGCTCCTCGTAGGGCAGAATCTGCCACTTGCAGCCACCGCACGTGCCGTAATGGCGGCAGACGGCTTCGCAACGCTTGTCCGACGGGCGCACGATACGCTCGACACGCGCCTCCATGAAACTATGCTTGCGCTTGGTGACTTGCAGGTCGACCACATCGCCCGGCACACAGTAAGGCACGAAAACGACCATATCGTTGATACGGGTCAGCGCCTTGCCTTCGGCGGCAATGCCCGTAATCTCTACATTCTCAATCAGAGGTAAGTTCTTCTTTTTCATTGGGTTATTGGTGTTTGCGGGGTGTAAATGCCCTGCAAGAGTTGTTCTATGCTGTAGGTATATAATGCGTTGAAATCGGTCAGCGCCTCAAGGGGGAAACCAAAGGAAATGGTGTGTGTGCCGGTATCGTTGCGCCACAGTATGCCGGCAGGGGTGTGCATATCTCGGTAGCGGGCGAAGCGTACGGCACCGTTGGCGGGCTGCAGAGCCTCAGGGGAGGCGGAAAACAGACCCTCGTCATTCGGCTCGGTGCGGAGCGTACCGACAAGCGTATCGCCAACCTGTATCATACCGCTGCGGGTAGCACGGGCGGCATAGTAGGTGTAGTGCAGGTGCGCTGCCGTCCAACGAGCGGTCAAACCGCTGCCGATACGGCTGCCACTCAGAAGCATTCGACCGCCCTGCTGCAGGTAGCAAGACAAAGCGTGGAGCAAGGTATCGGAAAGGACTGCGGTGCTGTCGGTGGGACGCTCCAGCCCTGCGATGAGATCCACAAAGGCGTAGGAAGTGTCTATCTTCTGCACGGCTTCGCTATTGGCGGAAAGGTAGGAGATACCCATTGCCTGCAATGCCTTGCCGTGCAAGACGGGGTAGTCGTGGGTGTTGCCGACCGTGACGGTGGCTTGGCGGTCACGATAGCAGGCTCCCCAACCGCAGTTGTCGTCGTTCTTCCAATGGCTCGCCCGCTGCCAATCGTATTGCTCGCCGATGTAGGCAAGGCTCTGCCCGTCCTCGACGGCATAACTGCGCGGCACGATACCGGCACGAAGCGAGTCGACAAACCACTCGGGGGCATAAGCGTGGTTAAAGGCATTGACTATCAGTGCAGTGGGGGCGTTTTGATTGGTAGATAAGTAGGCGGAAAGCACCTCGCTGCGAAGGCTGCGACCACCGGCATTGGCGGCTACGATATAGAAATCGTAGCGTTTGCCTCGCTGTGCCACAAAGGTATGGGTAGGTTTGCTGACTTTGGTGGTTTGCCACTCGCCATCATCCGAGCGGGTATAGACATAGTAGTGGGTAGGAGTAGCGGTCGGCTCAAGAGGGTCGTTCTGTGGCTGCCACGAGAGGCGCAACAGGGTGTCCCGCTCTACGGCAACGGCACAGGCACGCACGGGGAGCGGCTGGATGATGACCTTGCGCCCGTCGGCACTATGGAGATAGCGCACAAGCCCCTTGTAGATAGCGCGGGCGACGGTGCTGCGAAATTCGGGGTCCAACCCATAGCGCATATCGACCATGCTCTTGTGGCTCAGAATCTCTATCAGCACAGAAGGTACCACGGGGTAACGCGACTCGCAATAGTTGGCGTTATGCAGCTGGCGGCGTGTCCAGTTGGGCGTATAGGTTTGGCGGATGTCGGCGACAATTTGCGTCTGCACATAGTCGGCGAGGTCACGATTGATTTGGCGGGTCTTGCCGTTGGCGAATACCCTGCGCCCCGAATCGTCGTGGTCGGTATAGATAGCCAGCGTGCCGACCGTGGTGGTGTCGTCGGGCGAGTCGTAACCGTCGGTATGCAAAGCTATTGCCACATCGACCGGAATGCCTAAACCCGGCTGCGAGGGATTATTTTTGCTGCCACCTGAGAGGTAATTGACCCACAAGCCACGACTCTGGAGGTCGTCTTTATAGTCGTTCTCATGGTTGTTGATGTCCCAAACAGAAGCGGGATAGCCGGCATACTCGAGCCAATAGCGTGCTGCCTCCGCCCAACGGGGGAAACCGCTTGTGCCAATCTCCTGCCCCGCAGCGTCTGCCGCCATATACCACTGCCCCGCCGTATCGCAACGGAGGTTCATGCCCTCGTAGCGGGCACGGGGCTGCAAGACAATAGCGCCGGCGTTCTCCAACATCTCCGTAACACGACGGCCGTATTCCGCGCTATAGAGATCCTCGACGGTGGTCCAGAGCGTTGCACGCTGCCATTTCCACTCGTCCTGCTTGTGGCTATAGAAGACACCGTGGCTTGACCAAAGGGCTATGATTTTGCCGTCCAAACCATTGGTATAGACCTCGTTCTCGGGGACTGATTTGCGCAAGAAAGCAGGAACGGAATGCCCCGACGGGTACTTCTCCTTGCGAGGCTGCATACGGTCGGGGAACAGCTCGCTCAGTTCATAGCTGCCCGTATAGATACTCACCTTGCCCTGTGTGTTGCCCAACACCCAAAGGCTCACTTGGCGGCGCAAGGCTTTCAGCTCATCGGGCGAGAAAGGCACACCGCTCAGCGTGGCGTTGGTACGCAGCACAATCGTGTTCCCATTGGTGCGCAACTGCTTGACACGAATGGGGGCACTCCACTGAATAAGAAAGGGATTGTAGTAGGTATTGAGAGAGTCCTGCAACTCGCGAAGGCTCAAACAATGCGTGTTGATGGGGCTGGGAGTGGGCGTCTCTTTTCGCAAACAAGGACCGGCAGCGGCTGCATTCGCCTCGGCGGCTGCCCACGCCATAGCCTCCGTTGCTGCCTCGGCATCGGCCGTATGAATAGGGTCGGCGTAAGCGTAATTGCCTGAAAACAAGGCAATAAGACCACTTATGAGTAGAGAAAAAATAAATCGAAGATGTATAGAAAATGGGCGTACTGTCATTTTGTATGGGCGATGCCGAACGGATAGTTTCTAAAAGCCCGCAAAATTACAAAAAAAAATGCATTAATGCAAGAAAGGAAGATTTTGGATTATAAAGAGTGAGGGCGTTGTGCATACAAAAAAACGCTTGCTACAAAACTGTAGCAAGCGTTTTTTTGTATGCATCGTGTGAGGTTAGACGGTGGCTTCGATGTTCCAAACAAAAGCACGGACACCGACTTCCTTGTTGCGGAGGTCGAGTTTCTCGACTGCCTCCAAGAGCGGCTGCACCTCGTGGTCTTCCACTATCGTGATGACGCACGAGTTCATCTCAGGCCATGCGTGTGTGCCGCGGCGAGGGTCGCCGTCGTGCGTGCCACGCCCCTGCACCTGCTCGAAGAAAGTGAAACCGCGGATATGGAGCATATCCAACATATATTCCACGCGCTCGGTATTCGCCTGGTTGAATACTATCATGACAGACTTCATAGACAATTTGTAAATTTGTAAATTAGTAAATTTGTAAATGCAGCGTGCTGCTTGGCGAGTGCCTCGCAGCACACCGCATTCCGTTATTTCAGTTCCGTCGGAGTAGTCTCGGGGAAGACATGGGCTTCCGATTCACTATCGACATTCTTCGGCTCTTGGTCTTTCTTCAGTTTGATATTCATGAAGATAAAGCCCTTGCGCATTCCGCTGATACGGTCACGCTCGCCGTGACGCGACATGGCGGCATAGAGCGTCGGTACCATGAAGAAAGTAAGCAGCGTCGAGACAAGCAGACCTCCGATGACCACAATACCCATCGGCTGCCACATCTCGGAGCCTTCGCCCGACGACACTGCCATCGGCACCATACCGAGAATGGTCGTGAACGCCGTCATCAGCACGGGGCGCATACGGCTACGACCTGCAGCCACTACCGCCTCGTTGAGTTCAACGCCTCGCTCACGCAGCAGGTCGGTGTAGTCGATCAGCACGATACCGTTCTTGACCACAATACCCACCAACATGATCAGACCCAGCGCACCAATCATATCGAGTGAACGACCCGTCATCCACAGTGCCATTACCACACCCGAGAGGGCGAAAGGAATGGTGAACATGATGACGAACGGCTTCTTGAACGACTCGAACTGACTGGCCATCACGATATACACCAGAATGACAATCAGTGCAGCGAGCCAACCCATCTTGCCGAAGGTCTCCTGTTGGTCCTCGTAGTCGCCGGCGATACGGATGGTTACGCCCTGCGGCACATTGAGTTGGTCGATTACCTGCGTCTGGATGGTCTGTGCCAACTCACCCAGCGGCACATTGTACGGCGTAACGGACACGGTCACAATACGCTGACGCAGTTTACGCTCGATGGTAGGTGGCGTCCAGTACTCACCTATGCTGCACACCTCGGAGAGTTTGACGCTCTTGCCCGCAGGGGTAGGAATGGTGAGGTCTTGAATCTTTTCGATCGTGTTGCGGTCGTCCTCTTGCAGACGGCAGACAATGTTGTACTCCGAGCCGTCCTCTTTGAGGTAGCCGCACGACATACCGTTCACGCGGTTACGCAGGTACGAGGAAATGGTGGTCGGGGTAAGTCCGAGGCGGCTGGCTTTCTCTTTGTCCACCACAATCTTTATCTCCGGACGCTCATCGTCGCGCGAGATGGTGGCGTCACGCGCACCTTTTACCTCGTGGTTACATTTGGCCTGAATCTCTTCTGCCAGCAGCGAAGTGGCGTCGAAATCGTAGCCGTAAATCTCCACATCCACCGAGTTGGATGCCATACCGCCACCGCCTGTTGAGGTGCTGACCTGATAGTCGGTGATCTCCGGATAACGGGCAATCTCCTGACGGATGACTTCGGCAATTTCGAAGATACTGCGGTTACGCTCGTATTTCTTGTTGCAGCGAATGGTCATCGAGATGGTGTTGTTCATCGTCGAGGTGAAGAGTGCCGACACACCTGAGTCGTCGTTCGAGCCGGCGGAGGTACTAATCAACTGAATCTCCGGCACGAGTTCGGTGAAGCGAGCCTCCAATGCACGCGCCGTCTTGAGGGTCTCTTCGATACGCGTACCACGCTGCAACTTGATGGTGACGGACATACGCCCGTTATCCTGTTGCTGCATAAAGTCCGTACCGATTTGTCCCGTCAGCGCAGGTATCATAGAGAGCGCAAAGAGCAGGAACAGTCCGCCGAAAGCAATCGCTTTGTGGTGCAAGCACCAGTTCAGCCCTTTGGCGTATTTGTTGTCTACCCAGTCGAGTCCGCGCACCACAGTGCGATCGTACCACGACTTGCGGTTCTTGTCGTCGTCAATCAGCGTACCGTTCTCGTCCACATGCACCTTGCGTGGCTTGAGCAGTTTGCTGGCGAGCATAGGGGTCAGCGAGATGGCAATCAGCGTAGAGGTCGAGGTGACAATGGTCACAATCCAACCCAACTCACGGAACAGAATACCCGACATACCGGTCAGCGTGGTCAGCGGGATAAATACGGCAGCCAACACCAGTGTGGTGGCAATAACCGATACCCACACCTCGTTGGTGGCGTAGATAGCCGCCTCACGGGGATTCTCACCACGGTCGACATGCTTGGTGATATTTTCGAGCACCACAATGGCGTCGTCCACCACCATACCGATAGCCACGGTAAGCGAACAGAGCGAAATGATGTTGAGCGACGAATCCACCAACTTCAGGTAGATAAACGCCACAATCAACGAGATAGGAATGGTCAATCCGATGATGAGCGTAGCACGCCAGCGTCCGAGGAAGAACAGCACCACCAAGACCACAAAGAGCAATGCGTAACCGATAGACTCCTTCAGCGAGTTGATCGAGTTCTCGATGGTCTCCGACGAGTCGTAAATCAATTTGAATTTTACATCCGCGGGCAGGGTCTTCTGTATCTTCTCCACCTCTTTGCGCACATCGCGGCAAATCTGCACGGTGTTCGCACCGGTCTGCTTCGTTATCATCAGACGCGCACATTCGATACCGTCGGTTTTCTCGTCGAGCGACAACTCCTTGATGGTATCTTTGACGGTGGCGATATCACGCACGAACACTTGGCGACCGTCGGCGGTGGTGGTTACCACGAGGTCGTTAATCTCCGACGACTCCACGAACTCCGAGCGCACCTCCATTTGGTACTGCTCTTTTTGGAGTTTGACCGTACCCGACGACATGTTCAGGTTGTTGGCGGATATCACATTTCCCACCGACTCCACGGTCAGCCCGTAGGCGTCTAATTTCTGTTGGTCAAGATAGACATACACATAGCGGTCAGGCGCACCCGACACGGTCAGGTTACCGATACCATCCACACGGTTCAGTTGCGGGATAATCTCGTCGTCGAGCAACTTGTCCAATGCGGGGTAGGTCTCGTTGGCGGTGATGGCGTACTGAATGACCGGCATCATCGAGGTCGACAGACGCAGGATGATAGGGTTGGAGCACCCGTCGGGCAGGTCGTCCTTTACGAGGTCCACGTAGGTACGCACATCGTTGATGATCTCATCGAGGTTCGTCCCCCACTCAAACTCCAGCGTTACCTGCGAGATGTTATCTTTCGATTTGGAGGTAATCTCCTTTAGGTGGTCGACCGAGTTCAGTGAGTTTTCCATCACTTTCGTCACATTGGTCTCTACCTCCGAGGCGGACGCACCGGCGTAGGTGGTCATCACCGTGATGTACGGCGGGTCCATCTCAGGGTATTGGTCGACGGGCAACTGCACATAGCAGAATATACCTATTATTATCACAGCCACGAATATCAGGGCGGTGGTAACAGGCTTTTGCACGGCTGATTTATAGATTGCCATAATCTTCTAATTAATAATTAAGAATTAACAATTAACATGCATGTTCTTGTCCGATAAATGATGAACATGCGCTTATTCTGCTGCGGTGGTTATCTTCACGCCGTCTATCAGGCGTGCCTCGCCTTTGGTTACGAGTTCTACGCCGTCCGTTATCTCCGGTGCGCTGATTTCCACATCGTCGCCGAAGCGTTGTCCCATCTCGACGGTTACGCGCTGTGCATAGCCGTTGTTGTTGATGAATACATAGCGGTCGTTTGCGCCTACGAGTTTGAGCACGGTGGAGTAGGGGGCAGTGATGACTTTTGCCTTACCAAGCCCGAGGGTAGTCGTTACATACATACCCGGACGGAGCAGTCCGCTTTGGTT
>CAVKVE010000030.1:18942-21389 GCA_963659655.1 Bacteroidaceae bacterium
GTGTTGGTCTCGAGGAAATGCAGGTTCTCCTTCGTTTGGTCGAGCGACAACTTGGTTTGGTCGTATTGTTGTTGCGATACCGAGCCGGTCTGAATCAGTCCTTCCATACGCGCCATCTCGGTCTCAAGGTTGGCAATGCTCAGTTTGGTGGTGTTATACTGTTGTTGATCCATGCGTACGAGGTCGCTGCCTTTCTTCACTTTGTCGCCCACTTCGACATAGATATGCTCTATCTTGCCGGTGATAGACGGTGCTACATTGACGGTCTCGTAGCCCAACAGGTTCGACGAGAGCGAAATCTCGCGTTGTATCTCGCGGGTGTGGAGCGTAGTCAGTTCTACCACTTCCGTACGCTCAGCAGCGTCCTCTGTGGTTGCCGCTTTCTTGTTGCCGCAACCGACCAATGCCAACAGAGCGGTTGCAAGAATAAGTTGCTTTTTCATATTTTGATTATATATTATTGACAATCTGCAAATTCCTAATTCCTAATTCCTAATTCCTAATTATTCAAGAACTTGTCCAATTCCACTTCCGCATTGACGAGTGTCAGCACGGCTTGCACATAGTTCGATTGTGCGGTGATGACATCGTTGCTGGCGTTCACCAGTTCGAGGTTCGACGAAGTACCGTAGTTGTACTTGTTCGTGGTCGATTGGAAGACGCGTTGCGTTACATCGAGATTCTCTTTCTCGGTCAGGTAACTCTCGAACGCATTCTGCAGCGTGTAGCGCAGTTGTTGGTCTTGAATACCGAGGTTGTCGGTCGTCTCGGCGAGGGTGTTGCGAGCCTCTTCGAGGGCAATCTTTTTCTCCACCACACCGGCAGCCCGTTTGCCCGACGACCACAGCGGCATCGATACCGTAAAGGAGATGGAGTGGGGCGGGGTCATACGGAAACCACCTTCCGAGTAGTAGTGTTGGTTGCTGTATTGGTAGCCTGCGCTGACGGTAGGTCCGTACGCCCATGCAGCCAAATGTACATTCGCCTTGGCGAGTTCTACATTCTTCTGCAGGGTCTGGTAGTTTAGGTTATTGGCAATAGAAAAGTCCTGCCCCAGCAGGTTGAGTACCGCCTCTGCCGACAGCATATCGTCGAGCGTGGTGGTCAGCGTCAGTTCGGTCTCTACAGGTACATCGAGCAGCACCTTGAGTGAGGCAATCGCCAACTGCGTGGAACGCTTGTTGGAGTTGATGTTGTTGCGCAGCGTGTTCACACGCACCATGATTTGGTCTGCGCTGGTCTGTTCGGCGGCTCCTACATCCACCGAGCGTTGCGTCATAGTGGCAAGTTTCTCCACATTTTGCAGCGAGGAGTCCAACAGAGCCACCACATCTTGCAGTACGAGCACCGAGGCGTACGAGGTCTTCACATTCGCCCGCAGGTTGTCCTCCGACTGCTCCAACGAAATTTTCTGCATATCGATGGCGATAGTGTTCAGCACGGCGCCCACAACAGCCGTTCCACTGATACCCACCGACGCACTCACGCCCGTAGTCGAGTAGTCCGGCATGGAAATATCCATTCCTCCGAATTTCATTTTGTACCCGCACATGCTGCTGTATCCCCAACTTGCATTGGCTTGCGGCAGCATTTGTGCGATAGTCTGCCAGCGTTGTGCGTAGGCTTCCTGCACGCTGAGGTTGGCGTTCCGCAGGCTGCGGTTGGCTTTGACGGCATAGTCTTGCGCTTCTTCGAGGCTTAGGCTCAGTGCGGCGGGCACATCGCGCTCGGGGGCTTTTGGGGTAGCCGCCATCACATGGTCTTCTGCTACAACGCTCACGCTCATCAGCAGCGCCAGTGTCGGTAGTAAGAATCGTTTTTTCATTGCTTTATCTGTGTTATTTAGTTATCTGTATTGTTTGTCTTGCCGGAGATACTATCTGTCGTACTGTTTTCTCGGTTGAGCAGTTCTTTTATCTTTTCGATATTTTCTTTCTCGATATGTTTTTCCATCTCGTGCTTGCCGGTCTCGGAGAGCATTCCGCAGATTATCAGCCCCATACCGTGGCAACATACGGTGGACAGTTGTTCGAGGTCATCTTCTTGGTCAGCGATGCGCTCTATCAGTCCTTGGTGCAGGCGGGCGAGAAAATCCGCAGTCAGCGGTACATTGATGTGGCGGAAGAATACGCCCTCGTCGATACCTTGTTGCAGGAAGTGTATCAGGTGCTGTTTGGTTGCTACGAATACCACTTGCTTGTGTGCCTCGAATAGTTTGGGGTAGTACTTTCTCAGGTCGTGCAAGAAGGGGACGGGTTGCAGCAGGTTTTTGGTGCGTTCAACGATGACCTCGATGTTTTTTCCGATCACATCCAGCACGGAGCGGTTTTTCTTTAGTTCTGCGATGGTGCGTAGGTCTATTTGTCGTTCTTGTTCGTGCAGTACGGCTTCGATGAGTTCATCTTTGGTGGCAAAATAGACATAGAAAGTCTTTTTGCTGATGCCGA
>CAVKVE010000031.1:0-13361 GCA_963659655.1 Bacteroidaceae bacterium
GCGAGGGACTCTTTCGCCATGTCTATTTCATGTTTGATACTTGCTATTTTGCTGTCGTGAGCAGCCGCACGGTCAATCTTCGACTTACGATACGATGCTTTGGCAGACGGCTGCGCACTGCGGATGTGGCTTGCATAGTACTCGTTGTCGTGTTTCTTGGCTTCTTTCTCTTTGGCAAGGGCAGCACGAAGGTCGATAATGCGCTTGCGATAGTATTCTACACTCATAGTAATGATTTTTTATTGGGTTAATTGATTAAGGATCGTTCTATGTTGGGTGGAGCCGTTCCTGCTCCTTTGTACATTCGGGTCACAACACCTCAAAGCGATAGCAACATACAAAATAACAAACTATGCTATAATATTTCTTCGTATCGGTCAGTATCTTATACAGCGTATTGATACGGGTTAGTGTGTTTCTTGGTTTCGATGGCAAAGGTACTGCTATATAGCGAGGTTGGCAAAGTCCTTTTTGGTCCTTTACAAGAGCTATAGACCGCCCAAAAACACTTTGTGCCATGCTATTTTATATAACACGGCACAAAGGTAAAAAAAAAAAAATGGTATGCAAGTTTTATCTATTTTTTCTTGCAAAAAAGTACTTTTTGTGGAGAGAGGAGAGCGATTAGGGTTCAAAAGAAAGGTAAGGTATCAGGCGAACAATATCCGAGTCGGAGAAACAAGCTACAGACCGCAATTCATCGATGCTTGTAAGCCGAAAACGATTACGACGCAGCGCATAAAGAGCCTGTGCTTGTTCGAATCGCAGATACGGATGTCGTTGCAGTCGATGCACGGAAGCATGATTGACCGCTATCGGATGTATTGAGTCCGCCTCAGCCCACAAGTGCGGAATCACCGAATCAAAACAAAACACCATAAATGTATCCGCATCATATTGTTGCAAGCTTTCTATTTCACGCACCTGCTCAGCCGAGTAGTACCCACCCAACTGCTGTCGATAACGAATGATCTGTTTCGCTATCCCGCTGCCTATTCCTCGTATACATTGCAGCGAGGTGGTGTCTGCACAGTTCAGTTCTATTATGGTGTCCCGCTTGTGAGAAACAAAGAGCGGTACATAGTGCGATGTGGTGTCAATGCGGGCAAAACGCATGGTATCAATGCATATATACGGTTCTAAGGCTCTGTACATACTGTCCGTCATGCCATAGAGGCGTCGCAAGTCTTCCTTACGCCGATAGCAGCCACCCGCAGCCCGATATTTGTATAGGTTACGCACCTGCCACCGCTTAAAGCCCAATTGCCACAACGAGAGCGAATCGGCAGTATTCGGGTCGAAGGGATGCAAGTATATCGAAATGGTGTCATACACATAGTGCCTGCGAGGTCGTAGCGAATCCGCCATCTGCACCGCTACACTGTCCGCCATCGTTGTCTCTCTGGGGCGTTGCGGCACAATATGCACAAACAGCACCACCAGAGCAACCAACACGAATAGCACTACCGCTCCAATGCGTTGTTCCTTCGCTAAAATATGTCTATCCTTTTCTTCTTTCATTTCACGGTAGATTCTATTGCTCCGTCAAGCAGATAGGTGGTCAGCACATCGCCTTCAGCCACATCCACAGCCGACCGCACCACTTTTCCGTTTGCCTTCGTCATGCTATACCCCATCTTGAATATTCGCTCCGGCGAGCAGGAAAGCAATCGTTGCTGCAGTATCTGCAATCGATTTTGTTGGGCAGCGACAAATAGTTGTTGGGTCTGCAGCAGTCGTTGCGCAATGCTGTCTAAACGGTGCTGACGCAGAAGAGCCTGCTGCAGGTGCGCATGCTGTAGCCGATAGGCCAAATCATTGAGTCGGTCCACTTGTTTGTCCAACCGGTCTATCAGAAATTCCGCCACCGCCGTTGGTGTATTCAGCGCCGCAAAAGCCACCATATCCACAATACTCACATCGCGTGTATGCCCTATGCCGGACAGGATAGGCAGCGGATACTGCGCACAGGCGGCACACAATAGATAGCGGTCAAAACAACTCAGGTCGGTGGTAGCACCTCCGCCACGGATTAGCACCACTGCATCGTATTCCGATTCGTGTTCGGCTATCTTCTCCAGCGCATTGAGTATGGATTGCTCCGCATTATCTCCCTGCATAATAGCACCAAACAGAGTCGGCTCAAATCGGTATCCGGATGCTGCCAGTTGAGCACAGAAATCGCCGTAGCCTGCCGCCGTAGCCGAAGATATCACCGCAAGACGCATGGTCAGTGTGGGCAACACGAGCGAGCGTTGCATATCGAATACGCCTTCTTCGTGCAGCTGCTGAATCGTCTTCTGCCGCTGCCGAGCCATATCGCCCAAGGTATAGCTTGGGTCTATCCCCACGATATTCAGGCTCACCCCATAGACCGAGTGATAATTCACCTCCACTTCCAGCAGCACCTGCATTCCTGCCTGCAGCCGGCTGCCTGTTTCTTGCTCGAAATAGGCTTGCAGCATCTGTTGCCTCCCACTCCAACAGGTAGCACGCAGCTTGGCAATGATAGTCTCTCGCTTGCCTTTTTCCACCAAGTCCAAATACAAATGTCCTCCCCGTTCGCTCATCGAGGCTATCTCGGCACTCACCCAGTAGCTGCCCTCTAATATCTCCTCCAGCGCCTGTCCGATACAATTGGACAATTCCAATAGCGATACCTGTGTCATAATTCTCCTTTCCTCTTTTTATACAATCGTATAGAGATAGCAAAAACCTATCAAACATCCCGCCGTGGCAAACAGCCACCATAGACTATGCCGAATGGCTCCGTATCCTGTCAGTACGGCACCATATAGCAACCATACCATCGGTATGGATATACGCAGCACCGATGCCGAGCCGGGCAACGACTCCACCCACCCCACACTATGATTCAGCAGCCATGTCAATCCCTCTACTGCTCGTGCCACCGCATATCCTACCATTGGAATGTGTCCTGTTATCAGCAGCACAACCGCTCCCACCACCACGAGCCACGCCAACGGAATCACCAACAAGTTTGTCAGCAAAAAATAGTTGGAGCATTGCCCGAAATAATACATCGTGAGCGGCATAGTGCCCAACTGCGCCGCCAGCGATACGGCTAATATCCTCGCCACATAGTTCGCTACCCGACGAATCCACTTAACTCGTATCCACCCCACAGGGAACAACCGAGAGAAAGACGGATAGAGCAACAAGATCGATGCCACCGCAGCAAAACTCAGCTGAAAGCTCACCGAGAACAGGTCTGTCGGCCGTATCACCAATACCATAAAAGCCGTGGCTGCCAACAGGTTCATCGATATGGTTTCCCGAAGGAACACCGAACCAACTTCAAATAATGTAAGCATCACCACGCTTCGCACCACCGACGGAGTCATCCCCGTGAGCAATGCGTAGCCCCACAATGCCGCTATAATCAATGCCGAAAATATACACCGCCATACCCGTTGCCGGTAGCGTGGTTTCAACCATCCGCCTGCAGACAGCAGCCAACACAGCACTGCATAGATAATACCCGTATGCAAGCCGCTCACCGCCAACACATGTGCCGCTCCCGATTTCTGGAAGCTCCGCAACACATCAGGGTCAAGGTCCTCTTTGTATCCTAATGTAATAGCCGAGAGCGTACCCAGTTCCGCCCCTGTTATACCCAAAGATTTATATTGCTCATACAGCCAATGCTGCCATCGCTTGGGAGCAAACCACGGAGCCTTCGCTTCGTGCGCCACCAGACGCCATTGCCCACTCCTGCAATAGGCCTGCCCCACCACGCCTTGCAGCCGAAGATATCGACCATAGTCGAACTTGCCCAACTGCCCTCCTCGCCGCACACGAGTCCGAACCAACAGCGTATCGCCTATTGTCGGCCACACCCCTGCACAGGCCTCCGACATGGTGCTATCGTTTTGCAAATAAAGATAGATAGTTCCTTTCTCTCTATGCGCACAACTGTCTATTCGACTCAACACCTCTGCCGTATAGTGTACCGACTTTTGTCTTGGCGATGCATAGTCTGTCAGCACCACCTTATACACATTCAGCGAGTCGATATAATCTACATCGGTAGGTTGTAGCAAGTCTATCGGGAAGTGCAAGAAATAGCACGACAAGATAACCACCACCAGCGGCACCAGCAGTACCACCATCGGTCGCACACGCAAATGCTCTCGCCAACTGAGTTTGGTCTGCTCCACAACTTCCCCCGACTAAATAGCCGCCTATAGAACGGCTAATCTGCCAATCCTTTCATTTGTCGTATAGCCTTTTCGGGGTCCTTGGCATGAAAAACCGCACTGCCCGCCACCAACACATCTGCCCCCGCCGCAAACACTTGTGCTGCATTTTCGGTATTGATTCCACCATCCACCTCAATGAGTGTCGGCAATCCTCGCCGATCTATCTCTTGACGCACATAGCGTATCTTATCTATCGTTTCGGGAATAAACTTCTGCCCACCAAATCCGGCAAAAACCGACATCAGCAGCACCATATCCACTTGGTCGAGATAGGGGTCTAAACGATGTACATCTATATCCGGATTGATCGTCAAGCAGGTACGCACTCCTTTGTCTCGAATCAATTTCAGTATGGGCAATGGGTCCTCCACCGCCTCTAAGTGGAATCCTACACTATACGCCCCAGCATCGCAGAATCGCTCCACATACTTCTCCGGATGCACTATCATCAAATGCACATCCAGCGGCTTAGTGCAGTATTTATGCATCGGTACCATCAAAGGAAACCCGAACGAGATATTCGGTACAAACGAGCCGTCCATCACATCCACATGCAACCAATCCGCCTCGCTGCGGTTTATCATTTCCAAATCTTGCCGCAGGTTACCAAAGTCAGCGGACAACACCGAAGGGGCTATATAGTTCATATCAAAAAAATTGTGTGTTTATTTAGAGAATACAAAAAAATAGGGTCAGTGCATTATTTTGTATATCAACTCTTTCCATAAATCCGCATCATTGGCCGACGGATTGTTCACGCCCTTAGAACGCGCATCAATATCACGGATATAGCCTATGATACGAAAGACCTTACCTGCAGAATAGCGTTGCGCTGCCTGAACATAATCCTTCACAAAATATGGACTGATACCCAACTCTTGGGCAACGGCACTTTGTGACTTGTCCGGCATATAATGGAACATAAGCAGATTAAGGAAAAAACGATATATCTGCGGCAGCTCCTTAACCATTGGATGGTCCTTCGAGGTAGAAAAAAACTGTGTGATTCGATTGGCCTTGAGAATATCGCCAACTATCAAGGCATTCTGCAGCTCAAAGACATTGAAATCTTTGCTGATGCCCACATTTCGCTCCACTAATTTGGTGTCAATCTCTCTCACCCCAGCAGGCCGTCCGTCTATCAACTTATTCAGTGCCCCCACAATGGCCGATATATCCGTTCCTAACGACTCGGCAAGCAAATGCGTCACTGCGGGCGAAATCTGAACATCGTTGCCGGCTGCTTTCAGCTCCCTATTGCGTTCTGCTATATAGCCCATTATCCATTTTTCCACCTCATAAGTGGCCAACGGATTGCTCGTATACACCACCCCTACTTTTGCAGCCTTTTTCCAAACACCAATACGACCATCTATTTTACCCTTGTAGCAGATAACCAACACGGTATTGGGCTGCGGGTTGTCTAAATACAATTCCAAAGCCCCCCACTTGGACACCGCCTGTGCCTCCTTGACAATAACTACCTTACGACCGCCGAACATAGAAAAGCCACGCGCCATAGAAATGGCCTGAGCGATATCGGGCGAATGAGCCGGCTCTAAATCACGACCATAGATAACCGTCTGGTCAAACTCCCGTGCCGCCTCGTCCAGAATATTCTTTTCGAGCCAGTTGCAGGCTCGGTCTATGTAATACGGTTCTTCACCACACAACACATACACCTTTTCGAACTGCCTTTGTTCGAGCTTCTGCATCAGCCGCTCGAAAGCATCTACTTGAGCTAATGTTTTATTCGAAAACGCCATCGTCTTGTCTTTGTTTCAGCGATTCTACAATGTAATATATTTTGCCAATAAGCCTACTTGTCTTGCCAATAAGCCATTTGATTCGGATCTTGTCGGTCACGCTCCAAATTTTTCTCGATACTCTTGCGCCCGCTCTTCAGCATTTTCCAACAGAAAATATAGAATATCAGCACCAATATGCCACTTGCTATGGTACCTAAGTTTGCCATGAAAAGCAGTCCATCGTAGATGCCATGCAACATCACCGGCACCCAAAATATACGGCTACGCTTCCGCCAACTCATATCCCCAAAATGGATCATCGCATAGAAATAGCCCATTGCCACAGCGAAAAGGAAATGCCCCGGCACGGCAAAGATAGCCCTCTGGACAGCCACCGCCTCCCATTGGTCTATATTGCCCAACAGATAGATGATATTCTCCGTGCCGGCAAACCCCATTCCCACACAGCAAGCATAGACAATGCCGTCAAATCGTTCATCGAAATAACGATTATTCCGAACCAACAGCCACAGCATAAGCAGCTTGGCTGCTTCTTCCGGAATGGCAGCCCCCACAAAAGCCTTCCATAGTGCTTGCAGGAATCCCATAGGCTCTTCAGGTGCCAGACCCAATATCTGCACGCCCACTTCAAGTATATAAGCCAAACCTGCCGAAATCACGCCATACGCCACACCCTTCAGTATTTGCGAGAAAGGCTCACGCTGATACTTATCCTTCCACCAAATATAGAGAACCAATAGAAAGGCAGGCAAAATAGCCGCAAAGATAATTGTATAAAGGCTTGTCATAAGACTATGGAATAATTATGGCTATGATATAATGGTTTCCCGAATGAGATCTGCAAAGGAACAAACAACTATTCTACACGCTCAAAAGACTGATATGGGTAAATTCAACAAGCAAGTGCAGGTGATACCACCGACAAAAATTTCATCACACATACGAACCATACAAAAACAGCATACAAAGGTACAACTTTTTTTCCACATAGCCAACAGCAAGGTTCACGCAGATCGATTAAAATCCCGAACCACTCCCGAAGCAAAACCACTAAACCACCCCCATAAGCAACAGAAACCGATTGCGCACCGAGAGCAAAAAATATACAAATATTAACCAATCGAATACATAAACGAGCAGACCCGAACCAACACAAAGAAAGGGTCTTTTATAAGCCTTACAAGAGCGTATAATGGTAGGGTAATGGTAGGGCGATACGTCCGAGATGAGTCGCTAATCGAAAAACGACGAAAAACGAGACGAAAAACGAAGAGAAATAAAGCCATTTATACTAAGCAAAATAAAGAGATAAATTTGGGTATTTGATAAAAATGTTGTAACTTTGCAAGCAGAAAGAGGATCTAATCGGAGCCGGCTCAAGAAATGAAGAAGGAAGAATGACAAGTTCAGAGCTAAGAGTTACGAACTATGCATTCTGAAGGGGGAAATCCGAAGAAACGATTTGACTCACATTTTTTCGACTATGGATATACTCCGTCTGTTACACCAAGAAGTGATCCCCGCCATCGGCTGTACCGAACCCATAGCGGTGGCACTCTGCGTAGCCCGCGCCCGCGAACAACTCGGACACGAGCCGAGCGCCATCCACATCCAACTCAGCAAAAACATCTACAAAAACGCTCTTTCGGTGGGGATTCCAAACACAGGCATGATAGGGCTGCCTATCGCCGTGGCATTGGGGGCAACTATCGGGCAAAGCAAAAACCAGTTGGAAGTACTATGCGACGTATGCCCCGAAGCAGTTGCCTACGCTAAACAATACATGGAGCGTACCCCCATCGAGATAGCCATTGACCCAACGGCACCGGATATTCTCTACATCCACGTTGTGGTAGAATACAATGGACAGCAGGCAGAGGCAACCATACAAGGCAGTCACACCCATTTTGTACCCACCGAACAAGCCACTCCGTGCGGAGTCGGTCACCCCACTCCACCTGCCATGGAAACCGCAGCCCCAACGGAAACACTCACCATGAGGCAGGTTTATGACTATGCTATGCAGGTTGCATTAGAGGATGTGCGGTGGCTCATTGACGGCGTACAGATGAACATCGCCGCCGCAGAACAGTCTTTTGACCATGCTTACGGGCATGGATTGGGGCGGCTGCTACACAACCAAGACACACTGACCGCCTCCATATTGGGCGATACGCTTTTCACAAAGATACTCAGTTACACCTGCGGGGCGTGCGATGCACGAATGTCCGGGGCGATGGTACCTGTAATGAGTAATTCAGGCTCCGGCAATCAAGGTATTTCGTGCTCCGTACCCGTCTATCTATACGCTCAAGAAAAGCAGTGCAACGAGGAACAAACTCTGCGTGCGCTGACACTCAGCAACCTAACAGTTATCTACATCAAACAATCGCTCGGACGGCTATCGGCACTATGCGGATGCGTGGTGGCTGCTACAGGCTCTGCTGTAGGACTGACTTATCTTATGGGCGGTGGCTATGCCGAAATAACCTACGCCATCAAAAATATGATTGCAAACATCAGCGGTATGATATGCGATGGGGCAAAACCCGGTTGTGCACTGAAAGTGACGAGCGGCGTAAGCACCGCTATCCTATCCGCCACGCTTGCCATGCAACAGGCTTACCCGAACGCGACCGAAGGTATTGTCGAAGAGGATATAGACCACACCATTCACAACTTGACCCGATTAGGGCGAGAGGGAATGACACGGACCGACGACCTCATCCTTGATATTATGCTCCACAAAGAGAACCACCAATAACCACAAAACGATTTATAGAATTACCCACAAAAAATGAAACGCTCATTTAGTTTGATTTTACTACTCTGCATGGTCTGCTCGGTATGGGCCGAAGATGCAGTATATCAAGAGCTGAACTACACGATCAACAATGATTATTACACAGCAGAAGTAGCAGCCAACCCAACCGCAAGCGGAGAACTCTACATACCTGACGAGATAACCATAGGTGAGAATACTTATCGGGTGACTTCTATTGCCGACAAAGCCTTCAAAGGCTGCAAAAATCTAACTGCCATCGTACTGCCTGAATCGTTGGAACAAGTGTATCGCAGTGCGTTTGACGGCACCGGTATTATGCTGGACAAAGCAAACTGGCGGGATGGCGTGCTATTCATAGACAGCTGTCTGATTGCCACCGACAAAACCATCAAACCACGCTATGTAGTCCCCGAAGGGACCCGACTGATTGCTGCCGGGGCTTTTCAAGGCAACAAAGCCATCACACGCGTTGAGTTCGCTGCAAAAATAACGCGTATCGACCACGAGACATTCCGTGACTGCAAAAATTTGACCCGTGTCATTATACCTGCCTCAGTGACGAGTATAGGCGAAGATGCTTTTACCAACTCCGGAATTTGGAACAACGAGAAAAAATGGAAAAAAGGAGCCCTCTATATAGACAGCTGCTTGATAGCCGTCAATGAGGATGTGCCTGCTAAATTCATATTCAAAAACAAAATCCCCACACGACTAATCGCTAGCGGTGCGTTCTCCGGCAACAAACGAATAAAACAAGTAGTGGTGCCTGCAACGGTATCCGACATTCCGGCAGCAGCCTTCTACAAATGTGAAAACCTGACCGAAGTGATTCTGCCCGCCGGTATTCGGAGCGTGGGAAACTTTGCCTTCTACGGATGCAAACTGCTAAAAACAGCCACACTCCCCACAGAACTGACATCGTTAGGAATGGGCGCATTCTACGGATGCGAGAACCTACGGGAGCAAACACTATCGGAGAAATTAACCATCATACCGCAAGGGGCATTCTATCTATGCCACTCCATCAAACAACTGAAACTCCCATCGCACTTACTAAAAATAGATAATGGTGCTTTTACCGGATGTTCGGATTTGGAAAATATTACGCTGCCGAATACAATAGAAGAATTGGGAGAAATGGCGTTCGCCGGCTGTAGCCGATTTTCAGAAATAACCATTCCTGAGAAAGTGCTTAGTTTGGAGAAAGGCGCATTTATGGGCTGTAGCCGTCTACGCAAAGTGGTACTGCCTGACGGAACCTATTCAATTGGCGATGAAGCATTCAAAGACTGCATTGCATTGGAGCGAATCAATATACCGGAGAGCACATTTCGAATCGGTAAATCTGCCTTTCAGAACTGCCAACAACTGCGACAAATTGCCTTAGTCGACCATATTCATGTCATCGAGCAAAGTGCCTTCCAAGAATGCAAAATGTTGGAAAATATCGTGCTACCGGAACAATTAGTGGTATTGAGCAAAGGAGCTTTCTCACAATGCGTCAGCCTACGAACCATCCAATTCAATAAGCGACTGTTAGGTATTGAGGCCGGCGCCTTCTACGACTGCAGACAGCTACGAGAGATAGCTCTCAATGATAGCCTGCAGACTATAGGAGACGAAGCGTTTATGAATTGCAAGAACTTACGAAAGGTTTCATTCCCCGAACGATTGAAATCAATTGGCGTTTCGGCGTTCAAAGATTGCGAAAGTCTGCCAAGGCCCGTATTTCCGGCACAAACAAGCATAGGCAAGAACGCTTTCAAAGGGTGCAAAGAATAGGATGGACCTACGGCTAAATCATCCATTTTGCACATAGATTACAATTGCTATTGAACGGCACAATGGAACCGGGCAAAACAAGAAAAAAACGAAAAAGTTAGATTATATTTGCACAATTCAAAAATTAGCAGTACCTTTGCACCCGCTTTTGAAAAAAAGCACTGAATCAGTAGCTCAGCAGGTAGAGCACATCCCTTTTAAGGATGGGGTCCTGGGTTCGAGCCCCAGCTGGTTCACACGAATCTTCGATACAAAAAAGAGAGCTTATTTAGGCTCTCTTTTTATTTGTTTTTGTGAATACCATTGTCAAATCCTACGCAAAAAGGAATACAAGGTTGCTCATATTGTAAAAAATGCGTACCTTTGCACGCTTGTATGCTCTTTAGACGAACATGACTACAACTCAAAAACAAAAACGCATCCTCTTGATGGAATTAGTCGGAGTAATCTTGCTGATATTCGGTATAGTAAGTTGTCGCCCCGATACGGTTTGTCGGCAAGAGATTGATGTCACCACAGGCATTACCACCGAATGGATGCTTACTGACTCCGTCGGCAACGCTACCAAACAAATCGTATGGGACAGCGTAAGCGTATGGGGCGTTGGCAATGACTCGCTGCTCTATGACAATAGCTATGCCGTTGGAACACTTGGATTGCCATTGCGGGGCGATTCATCACTCACGGCTTTTGTTATACTATGGCACAACGAATATGATACGCTCTATATTCACCACGACAATACTCGCAAATTTATCTCTTCCGCTTGCGGGTGCGCCATCTATCACACCATAGATACAGTCTGGAGTGCCGGCACATTCATTGACTCGCTGTATATTGTCAATAGCAGTGTGGAAACCATACAACAAACCAACATTCATCTTCTTCTTCGATAAACAGTGCCTATTTTCCAACGATATAGAATGATTATCATGGGTGTGCTGCTATGCATCAGCTCGCTGGCCGCATACGCAGACACAACAGCTGTCGAACGCAAAAAAGACGGCACACGAGTCTATAACGACAGTGCAATCTATCAGGGTATGAGCCTTAAACTTGATTTAGGCAATACCCTACTCGAATTGGGACTATCGAAAGCCCAGATACAAAGCTATGAGATAGCAATGAACTGGCGGCTGAAACAACGGTTCTTTCCGACCCTTGAGCTTGGCTATGCTCGTGGAAACCGCTCAACAGACAGTGTTGAATATCAAGGACAGGGCGGATTTGCACGCATAGGATTGGATTTCAATGGGCTGAAAAAACATCCGGAAAACCCCAATGCGCTACTCGTTGGTTTGCGGGTCGGTACAGCCGTGCAACAATATGACCTGACCGGCGTAACACTCAACGACTCGTATTGGAATACACAAAGTGCCAACTATTTGAAACAAATCGGTGCAGATTGTTGGGGCGAAGTAGTTGCCGGTTGCCAGGTACAAGTATGGGAAGGCCTGCAGATGGGATGGTATATTCGATTCAAGGTACTATTTACCCGCACCGCAAAAGACAATCATGTTCTCCCCTACTATCTGCCCGGCTACGGATACCGACAAGACACCAATTGGGGCATAAACTACTACATTGGCTATTGGTTCTAAGAGCCTTTAACTATAAATAGGGAGATAACAATCAGCACAGACAAGCCAAATACCTAATGCCTGTCTGCTGTTGTATATGTAAAAAAATCTTTGTACCTTTGTGCGCTTTTTAGGATAGGGAAATACTTTCTGTGGCTCAATGAAACATAAGTCAGTACACCGAAGTACAAATCCGCACAAACAACTCGAAATATAATTCGACAACACTTAACACCAAATTCATAATGAAACTACAACAAGTCATTTTCACCGGAATCGGTTGCATAGCAGCCCTTACCTTCGGTGGATGTAAAGCTAATGTAGACCTGAAAAACATTGACACAAAAACCCAAATGGACCTTGGGGTTGCGCTGCCAATAGGATCTATGAGCGCCACAATCGGCGATTTCTTCGGTGACGGTCAAGTAGATAACATCTATATTGATTCGATTGACAACAAGGGCGTATTAACATTCAAAGATACATTTCATATTGAGCGCAAGTTCCACCAGGTGGATCTGAGCCAATACATATCAGCAAAGACATTATCAATGAATGTCTATGAAAAACTGGACGGGACTCCCGTAATGGATGACCACAAAATAACAGGAAACGACAATGTACCTATTACATTGGACTTTCCGTTCTCACTCAAGTTGACCGGAATCAATCAAGATGAGACCAATGAACGATTGGATAGTGCCCTGATTGAACATGCCCGATTTACAAGCACCGTAAACACCAACGACCTACCATTGAAATGGGAATGGATTAATTCCATCACCCTGGAATTGGGCAACGAATTCTCTCGTGGCGAAGGTAAGATGATCGAAGTATATCACAAAGGCAAGGGCTATGGGTATGGACAGGATATTCCTATCAACATCTCTGAATTCTCGCTCAACCTTATGAAAAATCGCACCCCATCGAGCTGGGAAGGATATTATAAAAATGTGATCGATTCATGTAACTTTGTGATACATTTCAATTTTACTGTACCAACATCGGCAGGACAAATAACCATACCGGAAGACGCAGCTTTCCGATATGACCTGATGGTGCAATTCATTGACTACAAAGCAATATGGGGAATGTTCAAGCCATCAAAGGATATGCAGGATGAAGACACGGTGACAATAGCAGACGAATGGGATAAGTGGCGCTCAATAAAACGGGCAAACATACCTTTTGCAGAACCTACGATTGATATCAATATTACGAC
>CAVKVE010000031.1:13674-18184 GCA_963659655.1 Bacteroidaceae bacterium
GATGTAGATGCGATAGCAACCCTACCTTTCATTTTCAACGAAGGCCTGGCTCTCACATATGCAGACACTCTGAAAGATGTAGACCTAAGCGCGTACACCATTGATTCGCTACTCTCATCCATTGATAAGATAGTAGTGGATACTGTACGCACCAGCGATTTGAAGCTATTGATACGATTCTCCAATACCATTCCGCTCCGTATCAAAGCAACGCTGCGAGCATTGGATGAGAACGATAACATCATAATGGATCCGACAGACCCATCGAAACCCTATCAGATAACAACATTGGATACTATAACGATTGAGGCTCCAAAGGTAGAATACACAGGCGGACAATTCATCACAACAGCTTCGGAAACAACCGATATTATATCGGTAAGCAAGGCACAAATCGATGTGTTTGATAAAATCAAGTCGATACAATACGAGGCAAGTATTGACAATGAAGCCCTACAATATGCGTACAAATTGGGAAATTATAAGGTGCGCATTACGGAAGACAACAAATTGGTATTGAAAATCGGTCTTTCGGCTATGGTGGATGCCACATTTGATTTTGAAAAGGATGAAAATAAATAAGTAAGGAGAACTACACAATGAAAAAGAACATTCGTATTTTATTGGGAGTGGCTCTACTTGCTTCCACCCTAACTACTCAGGCACAACAAGTGACCACACTCTATTTTCTCGAAAACGCACCGATGCGTCACTTGGTCAATCCTGCCTTTCAGCCCGTAAGCAATGGGTATCTAAACCTGCCAGTCATCAGCTACACCAGCCTTTGGGTGGGCAATAACTCACTCACGATGAGTGACCTGATATATCGTGACCCGCTGACGGGAAATACCATCACAGCCCTACATCCGAATGGTGATAAGCAGGCACTACTTAAGACATTCCGCAAAGCCACACTCGTGGATGGTGATATAAGCGCCGAAATACTCGGTTTTGGTTTTCGTGTGAAAGAGAATGTATACTTCCATTTCAATATTATGGAGCGTGTAGACGCAGGGGTATCGCTGCCATACGATCTCTTCAATTTTGCGCTTGGAGGCGGTATGAAAGACCTCAATGGTGGCGTAAACAACATCAACCTGTCACAGCTGGGCATCACCGCAAATGTCTATACCGAAATTGGTTTCGGATATTCACACAAGATAAACGAGCAATGGACTGTCGGTGGGAAAGCTAAGTTCTTACTTGGAACTGCACATATAGGGCTCAAGACCAAAAATTTGGGAATTGACGCGTCCTCTACTGAATGGCGCATACACGGCAATGCAGATGTCTATATGGCAGGACCTGCAGATTGGGAACAGTTGCCGGAGCAAATCAATAAAGACAACTATGAGGATATCGACTACGACAAGTTGATAGATACTGATGTGGATACTGAGACGCTCATCAAGACTATGCTTAAGCCCAGTGGGTACGGTGCTTCGTTCGACATTGGCTTTGCTTACAAGCCTATTGAACAACTACAAATCTCAGCTGCCATCACAGACCTTGGCTTTATCTACTGGAACAATGCACGACGCTATACAGCAACGATAGATACCACCTTTACAGGGGCAGGCGACTTTGAATACAATGACTATGTCTATGACGGCGAATTCAATTCAGACAGCCTTATGGCGGATGTAAAGGATAATCTTTATGGCATTATTGAGGGGTCTACACTCGACCGCAAAAGCAACGGCTTTGCCCGTATGCTGAGTGCAAAACTCAATGTAGGGGTAGATGCCAATTTCTGGGACAATCGCATTGGTATAGGTGTTGTGTCGAAAACACGACTATACAACAGCCGCCTCTACGAAGAGGTTACCTTGGGTGCAGCATTGCGGCCATGCAATTGGTTCAATATGGCAGTAAGTTACTCACTGGTAAACAATGGAAAATACAGCAACATTGGTGCCGGATTGAGTATTATGCCATACGATGGCATCAATTTGACGCTCGCTATGGACTATATTCCGACCTCGTATGCTTACTATGATACGGATGATAATGGCACCACCCATAGTTACCCTATTCCATACAAAGCAAAGGGCGTTAATCTTGCATTTGGGGTGAATATTGTATGGGGTACGAATAAGAATCGCAAGAAAGACTCAGACAAAGACGGTGTCTATGATAAGATAGATATGTGTCCGAATACGCCAAAGAATGTGGCAGTGGATGCACTGGGTTGCCCTATAGACAGCGATGGCGATGGTATTCCGGACTATCTTGACCTATGCCCTGGTACCTCGGAGAAAGCATACGGCTTGACCGATAGCGTAGGTTGCCCAATAGACAGCGATGGTGATGGGGTACCCGATTACTTGGATGAGTGCCCCAATACACCTATTGAGGCACGCGGCATGGTAGATGAGAAAGGTTGCGAGATAGATACCGATGGCGATGGTATCCCCGATTGGAAAGATGAGTGTCCTGGTACTCCGATAGAGGCACGAGGCTATATTGATGACAAGGGGTGCTTGCTTGATACCGATGGTGACGGTGTACCCGACTATCTCGATGAATGCCCCGATACCCCTGTAGAGGCATACGGAATGGTGGATGAAAAAGGTTGTCCGAAAGATACCGATGGAGATGGTGTACCGGACTACCTTGATGAATGTCCCGATACTCCTGCCGAAGCCCGTGGATTTGTAGACGAGAAAGGTTGCGAGATAGATACCGATGGGGATGGCGTCCCCGATTGGAAAGATGAATGTCCTACCGTAGCAGGTCCCAAACACAATAAGGGTTGCCCGGAAGTAAAACGCGAGGTGCGCAACCTGCTTAAGAAAGCTATGCAAGGTATTCAGTTCGAGAATGGTAAGGCAACCATTAAGAAATCGTCGAATGCTCTGCTTGACCAAATTGCACAGACATTTATCGACAACTCAACCTTCATAATAGAAGTACAGGGACACACAGACAATGTGGGCAAAGCCGAGTTCAACAAGAATTTGAGCGACAAGCGTGCACACGCCGTAATGGACTACCTCATCAAGAAGGGTGTACCTGCTGAGCGACTGAGCGCACACGGATATGGTATGGAAGTACCCATAGCAGACAACAAGACTGCGCAAGGTCGTGCCAAGAATCGTCGTGTAGAATTCAACATTACATTCGAAGAGATTACCTACGAGACCATTCTTGACCATGCAGACTCCACCTTATTGCAACAAGCAGATACTATTCCTGCCATACCTGCCGATTCGACTGTAAATAAATAAGAATACAATAAACATATAATCAACTAAACAAATAAAAACAATATGGGACGCGCATTTGAATATCGCAAAGCAACCAAATTGAAACGTTGGGGTCACATGGCCCGTACATTTACAAAACTCGGTAAAGAAATCACTATTGCTGCCCGTGAGGGCGGTGCAGACCCGGATGGTAACCCGCGTCTTCGTATGCTGATTCAACAGTGCAAACGCGAGAATATGCCGAAGGACAATATCGACCGCGCTATCAAGAAAGCAACTGATAAATCCTCTGAAGGTTACAAGGAAATCAACTACGAAGGATACGGACCACATGGCGTAGCAATATTCATTGAGACCGCTACCGACAACAATATGCGTACGGTTGCGAACATCCGCTCTTACTTCACAAAGCATGGAGGTACACTTGGCACACAGGGCTGTCTGCAGTTCTTGTTTGACCGCAAGGCTTGTTTCACTGTGAGTGCGAAGGAGGGCGTTGACCTTGATGAACTCGAATTGGAGTTGATTGATTTTGGTGTAGAAGAACTCGGCAACGACGAGGACGGCAACATCATTATCTACGGCGACTTCAATCAGTATTCACAGATCCAAAAGTACTTAGAGGATAACGGTTTTGAGATACAAAGTTGTGAGTTTGTTCGAATCCCGAATGACTACAAGACATTGACACCGGAAGAAAGAGAGTCTGTACAGAAACTGCTTGACCGCATTGATGAGGATGAGGATGTACAGAATGTATTCACCAATATGGCTGAGGAATAATCCACTCGTATGACTATGGGTATCGAATGTATCCAACAATACTTCACTCTATTCACACATCAAGAGCAGCAGTTTGCTGCTCTTGATGTATTGTATCGTGAGTGGAATAGCAAAATCAATGTCATATCCCGCAAAGATATTGACAACCTATACGAACATCATATCTTGCACTCGTTAGCTATTGCCAAGGTGCTGCCCTTTCAGCCCAAGACACAAGTGCTTGATGTGGGCACAGGTGGCGGGTTCCCAGGTATTCCGTTGGCAATTCTATTTCCGGAGTGTACATTCACACTCATTGACTCTATCGGAAAGAAAGTACGAGTAGCATACGAGATTGCCGAAGCGATAGGACTTGATAATGTTACTTGTATTCAAGAACGGGCAGAAGAAGAGAAAGGCAAGTTCGATTTTGTGGTATCGCGTGCCGTAATGCCCATGCCCGACTTGGTACGCCTTGTACAAAAGAATATCAGCCGCACACAGCGCAATGCCGTACCCAATGGGCTTATCGTGCTCAA
>CAVKVE010000031.1:18422-21135 GCA_963659655.1 Bacteroidaceae bacterium
AAGACTTTCTATTTCAATCCCTATCGGGAATGTACATACGTTGTTTGGGATGAAAATGCCCATGAACGATATGCTATAATTGTGGATGCCGGTATGTACAACGAGAGCGAACAGCAGCGCTTTCGAGATTATATTGAACAACAGCGACTAAAACCGGTAGCCCTACTTATTACGCATAGTCACGCCGACCATATCTGCGGTCGTGAGGTTGTTCGGTATTCCTTCGGGATTGAGCCTATTGAGTTTCCACAAGAGGGTGCAATAGAACTGCCCCACTTTGGCACGTGGCAAATATTTCGCACGCCCGGACATTGTAAAGATGCGGTTTGCTACTATTGGCCTAAAGAACAATGCATATTTACGGGGGACACGCTATTCCACGAGGCAATCGGCCGCACCGATTTCGAAGGAGGCGACCTACAAGAGATGCAAGAATCACTCCGACGACTAATGACTCTCCCTGATGATACTCGAGTGTATCCGGGACATGGACATGAAACTACTATTGGACACGAAAGAGCATATAATCCTTTCTTGTGATTGCTGCTGTAACAATGCCCCCTACCCTAACATTATTCAATCATTCAACAGGTATATCTTTTATCGGTAAACGGGTCCTTCTCCGAAAGTATATCTCTCACGGACAATATAATATGACTTATTCCAAAAACCAAATGTTGGTAGTCATTGCAGCCGTAATGGTTACATGTTACATCACTGCCAATGTAATGGCAACACAGATCATTCAAATAGGCACTATTAGTATATTTGATGCAGGCACTATTATCTTTCCGCTCACCTATATGTTAGGCGAAGTGGTAACGGAAGTTTGGGGATTCCACACGGCAAGGCGTCTTATTCTACTAACCTTTGCTTGCCAAATGCTATTCACTCTTTTTGCATGGATAGCTACTTGTATCCCAACTCCAACAGAAACCCAAGCTATGACTGATGCTTATGCTATGGTATTCGGATTTGTACCACGCATTATGGGAGCCTCTGTATGTGCGTTTTTGGTTGGCGAAACCACTAATGCATGGGTTATGCACCATCTCAAAGAACATTTTGGCGGCCCTATGTGGACACGAACCATATCCAGCTCCGCAATAGGCTATCTGTTAGACACTACTATTTTTGTATTCATTGCCTTTGCAGGAGTTGTTCCCATCCGGCAGGTGCTGACCATGATTGGTTTCCAAGTAGCGGCAAAAATAGCGATGGAGATATGTTGCTCCACTCCTATGGCTTATGCATCGGTAGCATGGATTCACCGGCACTTAAGAGACGCATAGAAACATAAGATACATAAAATAGAAAAAGCTGCTATAAGAAGCGTATCACTTTCTTATAGCAGCTTTTTACTTGCTGAATTTCAACATTCAGGGTGGAGTGTGGGGCTCGAACCCACGACACTCGGAACCACAATCCGATGCTCTGCCAACTGAGCTAAAACCACCATTTAACTTTTGAACCAAACAAGACCACCTTATCGGTGCGTGTGTCAACCACTCTCCACAACAGACTATTGCTGACGCCCTGTTTCTCAAAAGCGGGTGCAAAGGTACGACTATTCTTTGAAATATGCAAATCTTTTATACGATTTTCCGAAATTAAATGGAATAGTTCCTCTATAACAAGTACAAAAGGCGACCATTAATGACAAAAGGCGGGCAACAATCTGTATTAATCAGCTTCTGCAATCCTACCGCCGATCTTTTCTTTTAGCTCAGACCATGAACTTTCCTCTAAATCTATAATACAATCAAATATTGCTCTCTCCCGCAAAAATGAATCTTCTATACCAAAATACATATACTCTTTTTTGATACTATTCTCCCAATGAAGGACATTCATTTTGTCCCTTGAGTTCCAATAGGGATCGTTAGCAAAAAGCAGAAACAAAAGTGATGCATCTATATGGTGTTCCTGCAAATAGAACAAAAAAGCTAACCTATTTGCACATTGGTAGTATCTCTTTGTCCAATCTGTCTCTTTTAGTCCGGCTCTATCTCTATAGCAATTCAATGTATTTTTTATTTGGCTCAATGAACTCTCATCTTTGGCACCTATATCGCTATACAATTCAGACTTATGAGCCTTTGCCTCAACCAAAAGAAGACATTTCCTATTATCAGACTTGGTAATTACGGCTATTCCATCCCAATGTGGTCCTCCATTTGGCCAAAAGCCATCAAAATTTGGTCGTTCCAATCCCTCCCAAAAGGATGTTTCATTTTCATGAAAACGCCCCGCCTTAAATGTTTTATCACTAAATTCTCTAAAATTAGAAGAACCTATCGGAGAAAACCATTCGATTTTCCTGCTTTCCAATCATCACGAAATGAAAGAATCTTTTGATTCAATAATTGGGATTGATTCGCAACCATCTCCTGCAAATCAATTTGACTCCCGGCCTTTCCTTTCATAGACATAGCGACAAACTTAAGTAGTTCACATTAGAAGTGCAACAAATTCTTTTCTAGTTAGTGCGTGAGTATACCTTCTAAAGCACTAATCAACAAAGACACAGAAAAAGTACCACATTGCAAAATCCACAACTATTTTATCGGGTCTATACAATAATCACTGCGGAGGCAGGACTTGCAGTGCTTCCCTATCCACACCGTGTCGAACTGCACCATCGCCGCTTCTACCAGCGCAGGCTCATCGGTCAGTATCCCCGCCTCGAAATTGCGCTTATGCTGCCCTTTCA
>CAVKVE010000032.1:0-12653 GCA_963659655.1 Bacteroidaceae bacterium
AGGTGGTCGCCGGTGAGAATATACAAACGACCATCACGAAGCACCTTAGCGGCACGAACCGAGCGGTCGGTAGCCCGGTCAATTGCCGTCAGCGAACTATCGTAAACGACATGCACCGGTACCTTATACGAGTTATAGGCATTGACCGTAATCTTCGTATTCTCGCCTACATACTCAACCTCTACCGTTCCCGATTCGAGGAAATAGATAGGCGTGGTGACCTCACCCTTTTTGGTAAGAGCCGTATAGAAAGACGGATAGATATACCCCTTCTCTACGCCATCGCACGCATAGACAGAGAACGCCTGCTCCGACTTGTTGATGGCATAAGTGCCCGCCGGAATGGTGGTGGCACCCGCCGTGGTATAGAACTCCAAATACATGGCATCCGTCGCACTCTTGACCTTGAAGACAATGGCGTTGTCCTCCGGATAGGTCTCGATGGTGACCGTGTCGGAAGAGGTGAAAGTGCGGTCAACGGCACCCGTCTCGCTATCGTAGTTCATGCCCTCGTTGACAGTCCAAGCAAACGAGGAACGAATCTTATAGAATATAGTATCCGAAGCCAAGATATTCGCCTCGACGGTGCAGGTCTGCTTGCCCGTGTCGGTGACCTTGATATTAGCGGTATAGACGCTGAGGTAGGTGGTGTCCTTGCTGCCGACAATACCAATATACGAACCGGAATAGAGGCTGTCCTTAGTGAAGGTGCCGCCTACAGAGTCGGTGGCGATATTAAGCAGGAAGGTATAGTCGCTGTTTTCGTTATACAGCGAGATGTATTGGCTGCGCTTAACATACTCGCCCGTGCCGACCTTGTCGAACGCGATCGTGGTGGTGTCCTTAGCGTCCGGCGCTTCCCAATTGAACAAGATGTTGTACTTAACGGTGTCGCTGGCGATGACGGTACCAAACAGGTAGTCCACACCACTCCATTTCGCAAACTCGAGATTTGCCGTCAAGATGGAGAGCGTGTCGGTCTTGGTGATAAGCATGGAAGCGGAGAGAACATCATCCTCGGTAAACGAACCATAGAGGCTGGTGGTATGGATGCCAATCAGCGCATAATAGTCGTCGTTGCTTGCCTCGAAGATGGCACCGCTCATAAGAGAAGTGTAGTCGGCGACATGAAGATTGTGCGCCCAAAAATCGACCGTCTTTTTCGGCTTGATAGGATCGGGCGCATCGGTATAGAGCGTGAGCTGGTAGAACAGGGTGTCCGTACCGAACATATTCACACGGCAGACATAAAGGCCGCTATTGGTGGTGACGGTGGCACTGAGCTTCTCCCACGGCTCGACCTTGACGGTGTCCTTGCCGCAATAAAGCACATAGTTGGCATACGAAGCACGGTCCTTGTACTCGTAGGTGCCGTTGATACTCTTGCCGCTATAGTAGAACCCAACAGCCGCATGGATACTGTCGGCACTGACAGAGGGGAAAAGCTCGGTCTGGCTCAAGTAGAACTTGCCGTTATTCAGCACCAAATCGGCATCGTTGAAGGAAAGGCGAACGGTATCCTTCGGGGTTGGTAAGGGATTCTTATGGGCAGTGATGTCGTAGGTAGTGCCATTGCTGTCGGTACCCGTACCGGTAAGATCGACGCTGCCATCGGCGTTCTCGGTGATAGTGACAGACAGCGTCTTGAAATAGATAATGCTTCCGTCCTTCTTGGTGATGTCGGTGTTATCCGTATCCATATCCAAGAGCGAGAAGGTGCCTGCCAACGAGGTGCTCATGATATCCAAATGGACCGTGTAGTCGGCAGAGGTGATAACCACCCACCAATCGAGGTCGTAGTAGCCGTCAAACTGCTCGGCGGTGAGCTTGCCGTTGATAGTGACGGTCTCGGCAAGCGCAGAGGCAATCAGGCGGCTCTTCAGATCGGAAGTTTCGGTGATTTGTATCGGCTCGCTCTGTCGGGCGGTAAGACCCGATACACGGAGCGGCTCGTGAGCGAAGGCGAAAGTAAGACTCGCCATCGCCAAAAGACTAATGAAAAATCGTTTCATGTACTGATATTGTGTGGTTTTGTTGATTGTTGTTCGTGCGTGGTGAGAGCGTTATTCGTGCTGAGTTAGGTTGGGCGTGAAGGGCGACTCGATAGTGCCGAGATAGCCATCCACCACAAACTCAAACACATCCTGCTGCACAAAGATATAGCGCGTCTTGGCACTATAGTAGCGCATCGTGAGCGACACCGAAGAGGTGTGCGTCGCACTGCGCGGACGATTGATATAGAGGAAGAAATAGGGCACCGCATCGATGAACTGAACGCTCGTGACACCCCAACAGGTGTTCTCGGAGAAGACGGCAACCAAATCGGAAGTGTCCGCCGTGGTGCGCAACGCCGTGGGAAGGCTGCCGGTGACGGTCATCGTACTCTCGAGATCGGTGGTGTCGGAGACCGTCCAGGTTGGACGGTCGTGCTTCGGGAAGGTGTCGGTGGGCTGGATGGTATCTTTCTTGTCGTCCGGGCTGTCCGGCTCGTTGGAACCATGATGATGGCACGCACTAAGGCCGGTGAGGGCAACAATGAGGCCGAATAGGGCAAAGACCCGTAAGATATTCTTTTGTATCGTTTTCATGACAGTTTCTGTTTGTTGAGTCAATCTTATTTCTGTTTGATGAGGCGGATGGTTTGGGTCTCCTGACCGATATGTACCACTGCGGAATAGATGCCTGCCGGTATGGCGGTGCAGTGCCACTCGTAGGTGTACTGACCGTTCTCAGTCTGTCCCTCGGCACGGGTCAGCAACTGACCGCTCTCGCTATAGATAGCCAAAGCAATGGGTTGCTCCTCAGGCGTGGTGACGACTATCTCGACATGGTCGACAAACGGCGAAGGCAAAGCAACGACCTTGGTGCCGACAAAGGAAATAGGCAGCGGCGCAGAAAGCGAACCCACGACGCGGTTGGCAGCATAGTCGAACATCGGTACGCTGTAGGCTACGGTCTCGCCGTCCTGCTCCAAAGCGAAACGAATGGGCGCTGAGGCCTCTTCCGTACCAATGGTAAGGAAGAAGAGCGGCAGACTATCGGTTTGGTGTACGGCGACACGGCCGACAAGTTGGGTGCCGGTATAGGCTGCCAAAACGAGATGGTCGGTGCTGCCTGCCCAGTCCGCAAGGGTAGCGATGACGGACATATTGGACGACGCCTGGTTGCTATGGAGCAAGACGGGCGATTCGAGGGCCTTGACACGGTTTACCTTCGGGAGTGCTTCGGGAGCAGTCGACGGAGTGGTCACATAATAGGTGAACTTGCAAGGCTCGCCTTGGTGGTAGAGCAGGTAACCCTGACCCGGCTCCAAATAGGTGAGGCTTCCCTCCCACTTGGAATCCGACGAGAAGACCGCAAAGCAGTCCTTGCTCTTGATCATATCGCCCGCCTTGGCGTTGGTCAAGTAGTCGGACAGAGCCTCCGCAATCGGGAAATTGCTATCAAGCAGGTAGGGCAGCACATTCCAACCGGTCTGCAAGTTGAGTGTGCGATCGGTTGTGGTCAGCGGAGAACCTTCGATCTCCGGATAAACCTCGTGCGCTACATGGAACATATAAATGCTGTGGAAATCGAGCGAACCGAGCGTACCATACCATGCGGCAGTGGCGCCGGAAGTGGTATACTGGCTGTACGCCTGACCGGTCGGGGTCTTGATGATGTCGCCCGATGCCCAATTGGCCTGCGAGGAGAGCATACGATTGATGTCGCTGCTGTAGGTGGGGTTGATATAGAACGAGTTCCAGTTCCAACCCTCAGCGAGCGTGAGCTGCTGTACCTTGCGCTCGGAAGTGGTCAGCAGAATAGCCGAATCGGGAGCGCAACCATAGCAACGCTTATGCTCGAAAATCAGATCCTTAGAAGCATCGAGGATGTAAATCTTGCCGGTGCTGTACTGCCACAAGCGCATCTGTACATACTCGCCCTTCATATCCTCGTTGCCGTAGATGGTCATATAGACATGGTTCTGAGCCGTAGCATCGTTGTAGGTGATGTTGGCCTTGCCCACGCAGCGATTGTCGATGAAAGCAGCGATGACATCGTTGATGTCGGTATCGAAGACGGTGTCCTTGGGGTTGGTCAGTTTGACCTGTCCGATGAGCGACATGGACATAGGCAACTCCTTGTGGTTGTCCTCCCACGGGCAAACCGACTCGACCTTGACGGTGAGCGTCAGGCGCTCGTAGAGATCCTGGTCGTCCTGCAAATAGACATACTCGGTATGCTCGCCGATATTCAGCCCGTCTGCCACCGTGAAATGGATGGTCTGTGTAGATTGCGGAGAGAGCGAACCCTGAGAAGGCACAGCCGTCAGCCACGAAGGCAGCGAGGTGATGGTATATTGGCGTGTGGTACCGCCCGTGTTGGAGATAGTCAGGTCGAACTCGTTCTTGCTATTGAGCGAAGAGGTAATGGTCTTGGTGTTCTCCGACCAACGCAACTGGTTGCGGTCGACATAAACCGTCCATGAGAGCGGGCTGACGAGTTTGTTACCATTCAGGTCCTCCACATTGCGAACCGTGATGAAGATGTTCTGCTTGTTGATTTCCTTGTTGAGCATCTTGAGGTTGATCATCAACTCATCGCTATTGCAAGCCCAAGCGAAGTTGTACTTCTGGCGAGGCGTTGCGTCACGAACCGGCGAGAAGTCGTTCTTATCCATCAGCTTCTCGGCATCGGTGCGGAGAAGAAGCTGCTTCTTGTTGACCACCTCGCCGTTGCTATCACGGAAGACGCGCGCATTGTACGGATAGTACTGCAACTCGAGGCGACCATTGTCGGTGAGCTGCTGCTTGCAGAACGGCAGGTAAGCAATCAGACCCAATTCCTCGCCGGAGGGCGATACATTATTGTAGGTCATCAGGCTGCTGGTAGGCAGTGCCTGCTCGTAGAGAACCACATTGTCGATATGTCCGGAGAAAGCATAGAGCGGCTGCTCGTGCTTGGTGCCGAGACTGTCGGTCAGCGACCAATGGCAAGCACCGAGCCACATTTCGTTGCTCGAGAAGCTGCCCAACTTGTCGGCCGCAAAGGTGATGGTCTGCTTGCCGTCGATAAAGACATTTGCCAAATTGTAGGTGCGGTTGACGGTATAAACCAAGTGGTGCCACTGCTGGTCGGCATAAGTACCGCGTGCGATCTGCTCGTTGCCCTGGTTGCGGAGAATGACATTGCCATTCTGCAAACCGATGAAGAGCTTTCCTTCGGCATCCGCCTCCGTCTTCAAACCGTAACCGGTGGAGAAGAGCGCAGCGGTGTCGGCGGTCTGCTTGTCGGTCTTGAACCAGAACATAAGCGTGAGGTCTTGCTTAGCCGAACGAGCAAAGATGTCTTGCTGCAACTGCACGCCGCCTACGCTGTCGGTCAAGTGGAGCGACATGTTGTCGGGCAGTGTCCAAGAAGTGCCTTCCAACGAGAGGGTAGCGCCGTTGGCAAGGTCGGTACAGGTGGAGCCGACGCCATCGTCCATGCGATAGTAAGCCATCAGTTCCGGCTCGAAACCGGTGAGGTGCTTCTTATAGGTAAGCGAGAGCTCATCCACCTCTTGTGCATCCGCCCAAATACGCGCCTCGAGCATATTGCCGTGGAACGGCTCAGTGCCGTTGAGCGTGTTGCCGAAGAGCAGCGTGCCGCTATTGCGATAGTAGGGCATAGCAGGCTGGTTGGGGCGAGTGACTTCTGCCGTGCCGGCATAGAAACGAACGACGCCCGTGGTGTCGTAGGTCATGGCGCAGCGTGTGAAATCGAGCAGCGGCTCAAGCTGCTTGGACTTAACTACTGAATCGCCTATCTCTGCCTGTAGGCAGGTGTCTGCCGTCAGCGAGAAACGAAGGCGTTGCTTGGTGGTACCCAAAGAGAATATGGTCATCGCCTTGCCTTGCTCGGCAGGACGAATCATCGCCTCGATGGTGAAAGCACGGTTGTTGAAATTGCGGTTGACGAGGGTCTTTGCCACGCAGTTCTTCTCGCCCGTGAACGCCAACGAAGTGGTCTGCGTAATATCCAAATTATTGGTGCCGCCGATGACCTCAAAATTGGCGTCCTCGTCCAAATAGTTGCCCGCAATAGGCTCGCTGAAACGAACGGAGAGCGACTCCTTGACGGTCAAGATACCGTCCGCAGGGGTCGGAATACCGAATACCTCCGGGCAACGGGTGTCCTTGGTGCCTTGCAGCACCGCCGAAGAATTGGTGACAAAGCCATTGCCGTAGCGCGCGTAGGTGACGGCACGAAGCTCGTACTGCTGCTCCATCGGGTCGCGGTCGCCATAGAAACGAACGCCGTTGATGCTGCCGCTCGTAATCTTCGCCTTGTTGCCCGAAGCGAGCTGGTAGAGGCTGTCGTTAGCGTAGTAGGAGCAGATATTGACCCAATCGTTGTCCGACTGATTGACTTGCTTGTATTGCAACTCGATATGGTCGAAACCGTCGGAATGGATGTCGTAGCCGTCGATGGTGACAGGCAGATAGTAGCCCGCACTATCGTGCGCCGAGAGCGTATTGAGCACCCACTTGTCGTGCGGAGCGGAGAGATTGACGGCTGAGGCTGCAGGGATGAAATGAACCGAGATGTTGACAGAACGCTGGTAAGCCACATCGCAGGTGGAGCGAATGGCCAGCGTGACATCCTCGAAATCGTAGCCCTGACCACGCTCGGCCTCGATGGTCTTCGTGATGGTCTGCCCATGCGGAATACGAATCGTGAGAGGCGTAACGCCCAATGCGTAACCGTCCATATACAGCTTCAGACCGTTCGGGTTGCTGCCCGCAGCGACCAAGAAATCGAACGGAATGCTGGCCACTGTACCCAGACCGATGTCGGTCGGCTGCTCGTTGGTGAGCGAAACGGTGAAGATGGCCTTCTGGTCGGCGGGGACATTGCTGATTTCACGCTTATCGACCGTGATATGCGGGTTCTCGATAGCAATGGTCGGGTTGCTCAGCGGTGTGCCTGTAGCGTAGAACAGCGTGCTGTCGCCGCCCTCGTACGGACAACGGCTGGCACCTGCCACGCCCTGGAATATGAAACTGCTGTAGGTGTAGTCGGTAGTCGGTATATCGGTGTTGCTGGCTACATCCTTGTTGAATGTATTGATGGTATCCTTGAGGCGATACACATTGACATCCATATAGCCAAATTCGTTCGGAGAAAGCGTATAGGAATAGGAGCGGGAATGCGATTCGGCGTCGGTTGTTGTTTTACTGAAGCTAAAGTCAAGAATAGGCTGTATGGAACACTTAAACTTGGCCGCAGGGGTGTTGGCAGTTATCTCCACCTCGCCATCTTTTTGGTTTTGTGTAATGGATATCAAACTGCGCGTTATGTCAGCAGCTGCCCATCCTCCGAATAAATTGGTGATACCATTGATGGAGACAGGTAACCCGTTTTGTGTCGATTTGCTGATGCTATACTTGTGCGTCTCGCTGTAGGTGATAGGCGTTGCGCCGGTAACCGAATAGGTCTTGTAGGGCTTGTTGCTGTTGATAGCCTGTACCTTCTCTTTCTCGTTGATGTAGATGAGCTGTATCCACTTGCGAATCATGTTGTTGTAGGCTGCAATCTCATCGCTGGTACTCTTCATCTCCGCATTTTCCGGATCGACCCATGCATAGCTCTTCACCCCATAATCTGCGTCGGATGACGGATTTAAGGAGGTGTAGTATACGCGCTCACGGGTAGCATTGGCTTTCTGTTGCGCCGTAGCCGAGTCGCAGGTCAAGAGTATGGCGTTACGCTCGCGAACCAAGGTCGGGATGACGGTGCCGATGATGTATTCTTGCGTGTAAGCAAAGTTGGTGCCGCGTCCAAACGCATAGATCAACTTGCGGGCTACCGCCAAATAGCGCATCTCGCCATCGGTATTGCGTCCCTCCGAAATCAGCTTCATCGTACCCTCCTTGATCTGTCCCTTCATGGCAGCGTAAGCCACCGAGTCGAGTACGACCATACCATGTCCGATACCGTGATAAACGACCTCGGTCGAGCCGACATAAACATCGGCGGCTGCTCCTACATGGTAGGCATCGCTTCCGGTGTGGATGCTCTCGGAGGTGGTGTAGTCGTAGGTATAGCTCAAGTTTCGGGTTCCCTTGTAGCTGATAGGTATGCTGGTTTGCTTGACGGTGCTAATCTCTACCTCTTGGCCGGTAAAGGTACCGTTTCCGCCCGCTGCTGCTACCACGCCGGCAATACCGGTGTAGTTGGAACCATGCGAGAGGTTTATGCTCAGGCCTACATTCCAGTTCAGAGTCCATGTATTGTTCGCAGAATAGGTCGTTCCGGAGGCCAGCGAAGTGTAACTGCCCGATCCGGGAGGGTCACGCAGAATATCGTAGAGCTGAATACCCGCATTGGTTTTGCTGACGCTCTCCACGCCGTTTAGTCGGTCTGCAAACACATAGACCTCAACCGGGTCGGCAGCGATATGCTCGCCGTTATGTTCCACCGAAACCTGTATGCGGCGGGTAACGGCATCGTTCAGCCCTGTGTAGGTCGGATAGTCTGCCGTCAGCGTAGCATCCCATTGTCCTTCGCTGTTGAGCACGCCCGTCAGCGTCTCGGTCTCGGAATGCATACCATTGTACACGCTGACGGTGTTGCCGTGCAGCATCACTTGGTCACGAGCCGTAGCCGTGCGGCTGCCGTTGTAGTAGTAGTCCTCGTGCGCCGTGATGCGGAAGGTGTATTTGCCCTCTGCAAACACCGGCTTGCCGAACAAGTACTCGTACTCGCCGGCGGCATTTTTGTAGACCAAGTTTTGAGTCTTGGCCACGCTGTCGAATACGGTCATATAGGCACTCTCATTGCCGAGGTAGCCCTTCTCCATGCCGTAAATCACCTGCGTGAGCGAGATGCTGACATCGCTGTGGTAGATGTGGCGGAAGGTATCGTTGCAGAGCACTACCTTGCCGTTGCGACAGAGCGAGTCGGCCGTCAAGCGGTTGGTCAGGTCGATGGTCTGCATAGCGGTGTTCTTGTCCGTCAGCGTCGAGTAGCCCTTGGCGTTCAGCTGCGTCACTTTATACTTGACAGGGAATAGATCGACGAAGAACTCACCCGTCGATTTGTCGGGGTAGATAAGTATCTGTTTCTGCTGGAATACCACGCCGGTATGTTGCTTCTTTGTGGTGTCAGTAGGGTGAATGAGCGTAGTGTCGAGATGGTCGATGGTGGGGTCTTGCGGGTCGTAAACAATCAACGCCGTGTTGTCGCCCTCCAATTCGAGTGCCATGGTCAGGCTGTCGCCCAAGTTGTTGCGGCTCAGACCGAAACCGAGCGGCAGCTTGCCTTGGTCGTCGCCACCGACGATGCGTCCGACAAGGCGAACCTTGGTCTCATCGTACATACGCAGCCCATCCATGTTCTGGCGGGGCTGGAAGAGGCTGTCGCCCTCCACGATAAAGAAACCGTTGCGGGCAAAAGTATGTCCCTGCATAACAACCTGTACCGTGATAGGTGCCTTAGGAGCATCGAAGCTAAAATTACCCGAGGCGTTGGTCTCGACCTGATTGCCGTCAGCGTCTTTAACAACCACGCCGTTCATCAGGAAGTGCGCGCCCCGTACCGGAATGGTCGAGTTGCGGAACAGCACGCGTCCCGTGAAGCGAACCGACTCGGTATTGACAAAATCGATGCCCGTAGCCTCCGGTTGCTTAGCGTCAAGCGTTACCGTAGCAATACCATCGGAGTTGCCGTTGTAGGAGAACTTGCCGTGTTCGGAAGTGGGCGTAACGGCGTAGGTGGCGCCTCCGTAGAAAGGCACGCCGCCGATGCTGTACGCTCCGTTCTCGTCGCTGACGGATTGGAAGGTCAGCATTGCATCATCGGGGCGACCTACGCTGTCGATAGTGGTCTGGTTGATATCCAGCAGTAGGTCGGCACGATTGGTCTCGCTGATGTTTTGGTATGCCATGTTGCTGACATAGCGGCAGATAGCGCTCTTTTCGGTGTAGGGCTGTGTCCCATCGAAAGTGTAGTAGTGGGTCAGCAGCGTCTCCTTGCCCGATAGATAGGCGTTGGAGGTAGCAGCTATCTCTTTGGCGCTGAGCGCACGCTTCCAGAGCCGCACCTCATCCAGATAGATGTAGGCGGTCTGGTTGAGCAGGTACATATTGCTCTCGGCCACTTTAGCCGTTTGGACATCGGTCTTCTCGTAGATGGATTTGCCGTCTTGGTAGAAGGTAATCGTATTTGCGCTCGTGTCGCAGACTACGGCTATGGCAGTCCAGGCATCTTTCTTGATGGTGATAGGTGCCTCGAACGATTCCGAACCGTATTGGAAGCGCAGCTTGGTGTTGTTGCCGGTCAGCTCGATGGCTATGTAGCCACCGGTGCCTGCAAGCGGACCCCGAGAGGTCAGCAGGCTGTTGGTTGCTGCGGTGTTGGAGGAAGTTACCTTCACCAGCATTTGGTAGGTGTGCGAGCCGGACCAATCCACCGGCTGATTCGGCGAAATGGTGTGGGCGGCAGTGGTTGCCTTCAGATAGCCTCGCATAACGTCCTTCTTGTCGCCTTGTTGCACGGCACGCACATGGACGCCCTCGTTGCCCGTTCCGTTGTTGAATCGAATCGTACCGGCAATGCAGCCTACGGGCGAGAGCCAACCAAAGGCGTTGGCGGTGTCGCGCAATGCCACACCGGCGCACTCGTAGGTGCAGATGATACGATACTCGTAGGTCTGTCCTGCCTCGGCGGTGCGGTCACGATAGTAATAGCCGCTTGCATTGTCGGAAATGGTTACCCATTGCGCACTCTTGTAGGCAATACGACGATCGAGTTGGAAACGGTCGGCGTCGCCATCGGTCTGATTCCATTGCAGGAATATCTGGTCAGGGTAGTAGCCCTTGGAGGCATTGAAGGAAGACACGCTGGCTGCGTTGTGGTAGTAGAGGTCGGGACCTTTGCAGACAATGGGCTGCGTGGTGCCGCACTTCATCTCGCAGTTGGAGTCGGAGAGCTGTACGGTGTAGGTGTATTGGGCGCACGATACTTCTGCAACGAGATTGATGTCGGCAGCGTAGGTGCCATCGGCTTGTCGGGTGAATTCTCCTCCGCTCACGATACGCTCGGCATGCGTGGTGTCCGATCCGGCAATGGTGGTACGCCGAATGACGACTTCTGCCGAACCATCCCAGAAGGTATTCCCGCTTTCGGCCTTCGTCCGCAGGTGCAAAATGATCTTCTTCGTGCGGTCAAAATCGGACGATTTCGTATAGTAGAGTGAATCATCCTGCAGGGTGACCAATTTCGGGTCCTTGAGAATGCTATCCACGGCTACCCAAGCATGCCCGGAATAGCCCCAGTTGACCGTACTGGTACGGATAAGACGATAGTAGATGGGCCGAGTGCGGTCGGTCTTGTTGTATAGTGCCGCATCGGTCGAGTCAATGTATGTGTATGTGGTATGCAGCGAGTCGAACGAAGCAGGCAGCAGCGCGAGCGATTCGGTTTCCGAGAAATCGGCGGTGTAGGACCGCTCCAGCTGGAACATGTCGTATGGCATGATGTCACGAGCCGTTGGGTTGTGTATATCCCATGTAATGGTCGTGTACTTGCTGTACAGAGTGCTGTCGTTGCGCTTGTAGTCGGATGCCTTGAAGTTGTACAGACGGTGAAAGGCGGGGATATCGATGATGTTCGAACGCACCTCTTGGGTCTGGTCGCCGTCGCGCTTGACGGTGAAGGTGGCATAGTATCCCTTCTGCACGGAGTCGGTGGTCATTACAAAGAGATTGCCGGAACGCTCGGTCGTCTTAATCTCGGAGGAAGGAGCGAAACTCGTATGGTACGACACCGGGTCCTGATAGGTGACATACGGGATGAGGCTATAGCCGAAGCCGGCCTTGCCGTTGTCGCCCACGCTGTAGAATACGGCATCGGAGAGGAGCGGCGACTGAGCCGTCTCGGTGGTGTAGGTGCCAAGCGTGTAGCGGTGGTAGTAGTCAGTGCCCCACTTGCGGGTCTCATGCACATAGACCGCTGCGGTGTACTGCTTGCCATCGAACTCGGTGGAGGGATACCAGTCGAATTCGAGCCAAGTCGGCGTATCGGTTTGCTTGATACGGGTAAGGCTCATGGAACGCTCACCACTGCCCGCCTTGACGGTGATATTGACCCGCTCATAGACATTGGTGATGACAATCGTACCGTTCTCAGGCGTCAGCTTAACCCAACCCCGGTCATCGGTATCGGTGTTCTGGTCGTTATCACCGACATAGGAAAGGATCTTCACTTGCGTCTTGTCGCTGAACTCAGCATACACATTGGTGCCGGTTGTGGCCCAGTGGTTGTTCGAACCACCACGGGCAAAGACAAGTACCTTGAAGTGTACCTTCCCGCTGCCCATGGAGTAGGACTGGAAATTGTAGGGTTCTTCGAACCATGTGTTGTCCGCCCAAAGGCTTCCTACACACAGGGTCAGCACCATCGTGATGACTGCCCATATTCGTTTAGTATTCATTTTATGGATAGATTATGATATTACAAAGGATTGGGTGCGATACCCTTATGGATTGGGTGCGATACCCTTACGGGTATAAATTGCGCGCAAAGATACGAAAAAGATACTAAATGACCAAAAAATGGGTCATTTTTTAGGAGTTCCTTCGGGAGTGGTTCGGGATTTCTTCTAATTATGAACCATTCCTAATTAC
>CAVKVE010000032.1:12881-20852 GCA_963659655.1 Bacteroidaceae bacterium
TTATTCCTCGGAGAAGTGGACGAGGACGTGGCGGTAGGAATTGAAAATCTTGGATTTGGATACAAAGCCCAAATAACGGCGGTCTTGGTCGACAACGGGCAAATTCCATGCACCCGTGTCTTCGAACGTCTCCATGACCTTATCCATAGGCATATCGAACGAAAGCACCGCCTCCGGAGAGGTCATGAGCTGACCCACCGTGAAACGCTTATAGAGGCGAGGCTGGAACATAATGTTGCGCACCTCGTCGAGCAACAAGACCCCACGCAGGTGACCCTCGTGGTCGATGACGGGGAATACATTGCGGTGGCTGTCGGCAATGACCTTGACCAACTCGCCCAAAGTCATTTCGGGATAGACCGTAGTGAGATCGGTCTCAAGCACATTTTCCATCTTTAAGAGCGTCAGCACATTACGGTCTTTGTTGTGCGTCAACAACTCGCCTTTCTGCGCCAAACGCATGGCATAGAGGCTGTGCGGCTCGAAAAGCAAAATCGTAAGATAGGACACGACTGACACAATCATGAGCGGCATGAAAAGATGGTAGCCGCCCGTAAGCTCGGCAATCAGGAAAATACCGGTCAGCGGGGCGTGCATGACGCCGGACATAAGACCCGACATACCCACCAAAGCAAAGTTGGTTTCCGGCACGGCTAAGCCTGCCAAATTGAGCAACCGAGCCGTAAGGAAGCCTACCAATGAACCCATGAAAAGCGAGGGGGCAAAGATACCACCTACACCACCGCCGCCGTTGGTCGCCACGGAAGCGACAATCTTGAGCAGCAACACGAGAACAAAATAGCCCACAATGACCCACGACGCCGTACCCAAGCGGGCTAACGGGCTATTGGACAGGGCCGAAAGAGAGTCACCGTTGATAAGCTGAGTGATGACATCGTACCCCTCGCCATAGAGCGGCGGGAAAAGGAAAATAAGCACGCTCAGCGTGACCCCGCCGACCACAATCTTGAGCCAAAAATTCTGTATATGGTGCTTCATCCACTGTTCCAAACGGTTCATACCGCGTGTGAAATAAAGTGACACAAGCCCGCACGCGATACCCAAGACTAAGTACCACGGAATGTTGGAGATATGGAAGGATTCCAAGGTGTTGAGCGGGAACATGGGAGTGGAGCCCGTAGCGATATAGGAAATGGCGGTAGCCGTGACCGACGAGATAAGCAGCGGGGCAACAGACGCCATGGTCAGGTCCATCATTAGCACCTCGAGCGTGAATACCAAACCGGCAATAGGGGCCTTGAAAATGCCGCCTATGGCACCTGCGGCACCACAACCGATCATGAGCATCATGGTCTTCTGCTCAAGACGGAAAAACTTAGCCAAATTAGACCCGATAGCGGCACCCGTCAAGACAATAGGTGCCTCGGCTCCGACCGATCCGCCGAAGCCAATGGTAAGCCCTGAGCCGACAATAGACGACCACATATTGTGCGCCTTGATAATCGACTTGCGCTGCGAAATGGCATAAAGGATTTTGGTAATACCGTGCGAGATGTCGTCCTTAACGACATAGCGCACGAAGAGAGCCGAGAGAAGGATACCAATCATCGGGCAGATGAGATACCACCACGTGTGATGGGTGGTGCCGATGAGTTGGGTCTCGATAAGCCACTGGATAAGATGGATGAACGACTTGAGGACAATAGCCGCCAACGCAGAGAAACAGCCGACAAAGAAACTGAGAATCAAGACAAGTTGCTTCTCACTGATGTGGCGCTCGCGCCAATCAATCATGCGGTCGTATAAATTTGTAGTCTGCGTAAGAGAAATTTTTGGGGGTAAATAAAGAGTTGGTTCGGGAGTGGTTCGGGAATTTCAGGAAAATAGACCGATTTTTTGAAATGGGTTGATTATGAAAATTGACCGATTTTTTGAAATGGGTTGATTATGAAAATAGACCGATTTGAAATAAGTCGATTTTTCGAAATAGACCGATTTTTGGAAAAAAAAGAATCGGAGGGGACTATTCGTCCCAACCGATTCCTTTGTACTTGTTGAGATCCCACTCCTCTTCCACCTCGTTGAGATAGATGGTTTGCGGCTCGTCCTCGTCGGAAGCAGGTTCTTCCTCACGCTCGATGACACGCACATCGATCGGCGAGTGCGAAATCTCAATCACTTGGTTCTGCTCCTTGTTGAGCTCTGTCCAAAGCAGATCCTTCAACGCACTGATACCCAAACCGCTGACCGAAGAGATGGCGATGACCTCGATGCCGAGCTGCTTCGACAGGGCTTCGGTATCGGGCTGCTCGCCGATGTCGCACTTGGAGATTGCCAAGACGCGTGCCTTAGTGAGCAACTCGGGGTTGTACTTCTCCAACTCACGGAGCAAAATGTTGTATTCGGAAACGATGTCTTCCGCCGTGGCCGGCACCATGAACAGCAGCACGGCGTTGCGCTCAATATGGCGCAAGAAACGGAGCCCTAAGCCCTTGCCCTCGGCTGCGCCCTCGATGATACCCGGAATGTCCGCCATACAGAACGAACGCCCGTCACGGTAGGACACAATACCCAACTGCGGGGTAAGCGTGGTGAAGGGATAGTCTGCTATTTCGGGCTTGGCGGCAGACACGACACTCAGGAGCGTGGATTTGCCCGCATTGGGGAATCCGACCAGTCCGACATCCGCCAACACCTTGAGCTGCAAAATAACCTCTCGCTCCAAGGCAGGCTCGCCCGGCTGGGCATAGCGGGGCGCCTGGTTGGTAGCGGTGCGGAAGTGCCAATTGCCCAATCCGCCTCGTCCTCCCTTGAGCAGGACAATGCGCTCGCCATGCTCGCGCACCTCGCAGAGGTACTCGCCCGTGGTGCCATCATAGACCACGGTGCCGCAGGGAACCTCGATGATCTTGTCCTCGCCGTCCTTACCGAACGAACGACTCTCGCCGCCCTTGCCGCCATCGGTTGCCATAATATGTTTCTGGTACTTAAGGTGGAGGAGCGTCCAAAGATTGCGGTTGCCTACCAAGATGATGCTACCGCCCTTGCCACCATCGCCACCATCAGGGCCTCCCTTGGGAAGGTACTTGGCACGATGGAAGTGCATACTACCCGCACCGCCCTTGCCGGAGCGGCAGTATATCTTGACATAGTCTATGAAATTGTTCATACTTGCTTGCGCGTTGGGGTCGCTACGCTTGTACTCTGTGTACTTTTCGTAGTTTGCGTAGTCGGGGTGTTACTTGCTGACATGTTGGAGAATGTTGTCTATCTGAGCGAAGACATCCTCCATTGTGTTGTTGCCGTTGATGGCAAAATAGTTGCCGTGGTGGAGATAATAGGTAGCCACCGGCTTGGTGACATCCTTATATACCTGCAGACGCTGCTTGATGGTGTCGATATTGTCGTCGGCACGGCCGCTGGTCTTACCACGATTGAGAAGACGGGCAATCAGCTCCTGCTCCTCGACAAACATATCGAGCATAACGGCCTCGAGGTGATACTTCTTAAGCAACTCGGTGAGCGCTTCTGCCTGCTCGACCGTGCGGGGAAAACCATCGAAAATGACACCCTTGCTGTCCTTAGGCAGAGAAGCGATAAAGTTCTCGATAAGGTCAATCATCTTCTGATCGGGAACAAGGTTGCCCTTAGAAATGATGGCGTCCAACTCCTTGCCGAGCTCGCTGCCCGACTTGATCTCGGCACGCAGCACATCGCCCGTAGAGAGGTGTTGCAGACCGTACTTCTTGACAATGATGTCAGACTGTGTTCCTTTGCCACTGCCAGGAGCACCACAAAGAATAATGTTAAGCATACTTATTTGTATTTACAGACTAATAATTCGATATTGATAGACCGACTACTCCACAACTACGGCAAAAGAGCGAGTTGGTTCGGGAGTGGTTCGGGAAAAAACGGAATAATTCTAAAAACACAGGGGGTAACAGAGGGGTAATAGAGAGGTAATAGAGGGGTAACAGAGGGGGAACTGAGGGGTAAGGACACAAAACGAGTTGCCCGGAAAATTGAGCAACTCGTTTTATGCCTCGAAATTGCTAATTAGAGAGCCAACTTAGCACCTGCCTTGAACTTAACAGCCTTCTTTGCAGGGATAGTGATGACTTGCTTGGTAGAAGGATTGATACCCTTGCGCTCAGCTTTCTCTACTACAGAGAGAGTAGCGAAACCGATGAGCTGTACGCTCTCGCCTTTCTTCAAAGCCTCAGTGGTAGCCTCGACAGCTGCGTCGATAACCTTCTGAGCCTCTACCTTCGATACATTAGCTTTTGCTGCAACGGCAGCAACCAATTCAGCCTTGTTCATGATTTAGTGTGTTTTTAGAATTAAACGTTTAATTTCTTCCAATGGGGGCTTGATTTTCCCCATTCGGCAGCGCAAAGGTACAATAAAAAAGTGGATTGGCAAATAAAAACCGATGAAAAACACTAAAAATCAAAGGAAAAACACAAATTTTCCACGAAAATGCACGCTTTTTGTATGGTTCAACCTTGAAAAACGGCTGAATTACAAGAAAATCAGTAAGCAAACCAACGGCTGCAAAGGGGTGAAAATTCTTGTAAAAAGGTTCTTTTTCGGGGGGGGCGGACAGAATAGGGACTGACGCTTGCGACCTAAGAGCTATCCTGCTCGCTATGCTCGCGAAAAACAGAGGAAAAAATCATTTCAGATTGAAAAAAAGAATACTTATATATCTACCGTTGCATTGTGTAATTTATCGCAACAGTACGGATTCATTATAAAACAAAAGAAAACAACCAAACGAAATTTATGCGAAATCTACCGATTGTAACAAGAGCATTGCTATGGGCCAACTTCTTGGTGTTCCTGCTCGATATGCTGCTACAGAAATACGGGGTGAATCTTGACCAATGGCTCGGACTCCATTATATAACGGCAGAACATTTCTATGCGTGGCAGCCGCTGACCTATATGTTTATGCACGCCAACTTCAGCCACATTTTCTGCAATATGTTTGCGGTGCTGATGTTTGCGCCCGTGCTGGAAAATGAGTGGGGTAGCAAGCGATTCCTTACATATTATCTCGTTTGCGGCATAGGCGCTGCCTTTGTGCAAGAAGCCGTGTGGGCGCTGATGTATCAACCGGATCTGTCGGCGATGACAAGTGCTGCGGCTGCGTACTATATTGACCCGCTATTGACCATAGGCGCATCGGGAGCGGTGTTTGGGGTGCTGTTTGCGTTCGGGTGGCTGTTTCCAAACGTGCCGATGTACATTCTATTTGTGCCGATACCGATTCGGGCACGGGTGTTTGTAATCATCTACGCCGTGATAGAACTATTCGCCGGACTGCATAGCGTGGTGGGCGCAGGAGCCGACAACGTGGCGCACTTTGCGCACTTAGGCGGTATGCTTTTTGGATGGCTGCTACTGCTGTGGTGGCGGAGCGGCTACGGCAACAAACTGCGGTGGCAATGGCAGATTTGGAAAGGAAAACTGAACTCGCACGCACGCCACCCTCAAGACGAGAAAGATAAGGACTACTCGGACTACCACTATCAGAAACGGGTTTGATAGGGCAGTGCTTCGGGAAAAGATGGGGGAAGCGGATTTCTTGGATGAGAAGTCCGCTTTTTTTATGTCTATAGGTGCGGGCTGGGGCTTGGGGTGGCTGTATGAGTAGTTCTTTTGTGGGGGCGTTTTTGGAAAATAGGTATGATTGGGACTGACAATTTGGCAGAGCAAAGTGCGGGTTTGGCAGGCAAAACGGGGATTTGGGGAATTGGCACAGAGTTTGAAATAAGACAAGCGAGGGGCGTAGGAAGGCAGTGAATGTGCAAGCAAAAGCCGACCGAAGCCCGCTTAATGGGACTATAATAAATAACGAAACTATATAAAACATATACTATGAGCAAGATTCAACCATTGGCAGACCGCGTGCTGGTAAAGGCAGAGGCTGCAGAAGAGAAGACCGTGAGCGGAATCATCATTCCGGATAGCGCAAAAGAGAAACCCCTGCGTGGCGAAGTCCTCGCAGTAGGCAACGGCACCAAAGATGAGCAGATGGTACTCAAGGCAGGCGACCATATTCTCTACGGCAAATATGCCGGCACAGAACTGGAGTATGAAGGCGAGAAATACCTCATCATGCGCCAAAGCGATGTACTGGCGGTGCTGAAGTGATAATTTAAAATTAACAATTAACAATTAACATGCGTGGGAATTGACACGCTGCTAATCAACAACAAACAATCCAAAATAACGCGAAGCGAAGCGAAGCCACCCACACGAAGTCAAAAACACGCAGTCACAAACACGCAGTCATTGACACGCAGTGGAGAACGCAAGCGAAGCGAAACAAAACTATGGCAAAGATTATAACCTATAATGTAGAGGCGCGCGAAGCCCTCAAAAAAGGCGTTGACCAACTGGCTAACGCAGTGAAAGTAACCCTCGGTCCCAAGGGGCGTAATGTCATCATCGACAAGAAGTACGGCGCACCGCACATCACCAAAGACGGTGTGACGGTAGCAAAGGAGGTCGAACTCGAAGATGCTGCAGAGAACCTTGGCGCACAACTCGTTAAAGAGGTAGCCTCGAAAACAGGCGACCAAGCCGGCGACGGTACAACGACTGCCACCGTATTGGCACAGGCTATTGTAGGCGTGGGACTGAAGAACGTAACCGCCGGTGCAAACCCGATGGACCTGAAACGCGGTATCGACAAAGCAGTGGCTGCCGTGGTAGCAGAGATAAAGAACCAAAGCGAGGTGGTAGGCAACGACTACGACAAGATAGAGCAAGTGGCTACGATCTCTGCCAATAACGATGCCGAGATAGGTAAACTGATTGCCGACGCCATGCGCAAAGTAAGCAAAGACGGCGTTATCACCATCGGCGAGGCAAAGGGCATGGACACCACCATCGATGTGGTACAAGGTATGCAGTTTGACCGCGGCTATATCAGCCCGTATTTCGTAACGAACACCGAGACCATGGAGGTGGAGATGGACAAGCCGTACATCTTGATTTACGACAAGAAAATTTCGAACCTCAAGGAGTTGCTGCCTGTGCTGGAACCCGCTGTACAAAGCGGACGCCCGCTGTTGATCATCGCCGAAGATGTAGATAGCGAAGCACTGACAACGCTGGTAGTCAACCGCTTGCGTGCGCAGCTGAAGATTTGTGCCGTAAAGGCTCCGGGCTTCGGCGACCGTCGCAAAGAGATGCTCGAAGACATCGCCATCCTGACGGGCGGTACTGTTATCAGCGAAGAGAAGGGTATCAAGCTTGAGAGCGCAACGCTCGACATGCTGGGTACTGCTGAGAGCATTACGATCAATAAGGACAACACCACGATCGTGAATGGCGCAGGCGACAAAGAGGCAATTGCGGCTCGTGTGGCACAAATCAAGGCACAGATTGCCGCTACCAAATCGACCTACGACAAAGAGAAACTGCAAGAGCGTCTTGCCAAATTGGCAGGCGGCGTAGCACAACTGAATGTCGGTGCTGCCTCGGAGGTTGAGATGAAGGAAAAGAAAGACCGTGTGGATGACGCCCTGAGCGCTACGCGTGCCGCTATCGAAGAGGGTATTGTTCCGGGCGGCGGTGTTACCTACATCCGCGCACAGAAGGCTCTCGACGGGCTGAAGGGCGAGAACGAGGACGAGCAGACGGGTATTGAGATTGTCCGCCGTGCGATCGAAGAGCCGCTGCGTCAGATTGTGACCAACGCAGGCAAAGAGGGCGCAGTGGTAGTAGATAAAGTGCGTGCAGGCGAGGGCGACTTCGGCTACAACGCCCGCAAGGACACCTACGAGAATCTGCGTGCAGCCGGTGTGGTTGACCCCGCCAAGGTAACGCGCGTAGCCCTCGAGAATGCGGCCTCTATCGCCGGAATGTTCTTGACCACCGAGTGCGTCATCGTAGATAAGAAAGAGGAGACTCCTGCCCCCGCCATGCCACAAGGCGGCATGGGAGGTATGATGTAATCTCCGGCTAAAGATAAGGTGGTTTCCCGTGCCGCAA
>CAVKVE010000033.1:0-20734 GCA_963659655.1 Bacteroidaceae bacterium
ATGTTGACTCATAATTTTTGGTCACTAATGTGTCAACTTTTTCCGTACTAAGACAACCTTCTATAACCGCACCCCACACCTCCCACACCCCCACACCCTACCATCTTTAACACCATCCCACACCAGCCACCGCCGCGCACCCTCCCTACCTTAACACCACACCCCGCCTGCTTTAACACTACCCCACACCTCCCGTAGGCAACATACGGAACACCCCGTAGCGGCATACGACACCACTACGCACCCCCTTCGCACCACCCAAAACCCGCAGTTTGTATTATTATACTACTGTTTGGTACGATTTTTATAGGGGGGGTATTTTTTATAGTACTTTTGCAGCGTCTTTTAACATCAGTACTATGAAGAAAAAAGTCTTACTTACATGTTTCATTGCAACGGTTGCCATAGCAGCGTCGGCTCAAGGATTTACCATCACAGGTAAGATCGTGGACGCAGCAACGAACGAACCGTTAATCGGAGTGAGTGTTTCCAACGCGAAGTCGTATGCGGGAACCATCACGGATTACACCGGTGCATTCTCTTTGCAAGCCGAAAAAGGGGATGTACTGCGATTCTTTTATGTGGGTTACCGCAACGACAGTATTCTCGTCAGCGGTAGCCAAAATATCGTGATACGCTTGGCGGAAGAGGTACAGCAAATCGATGAGGTTGTCGTAGTCGGTGCGGCTATGAAGAAGTCTGATCTCACCGGCGCAATAGGTAGCGTCAGCGCAGAAGAACTGACCGACATACCTACGGTGAACCTCAACCAAGCCTTGCAAGGAAAAGTAGCGGGCGTATTTGTGGTCAGCAGTCCGCAACCCGGCACCAACGCATCAATCAAGATTCGGGGTAACAACTCTATCTCTTATGGAACGAACCCGCTCTATGTGATCGACAATATTATGATAGACGGCTCAGACATCTCTACCATTAACCCGAACGACATTGCCAGTATCGAGGTGCTGAAAGATGCCAGCGCAACTGCATTGTACGGCGCACGAGCCGCCAACGGTGTTATCGTCATCACCACCAAAAAGGGGCAGAAGGGCAAAGGAAAAGTAACCTACGACGGCTGGGTAGGTTGGAAGAACTTCGCCAATACGGTACCGACAATGAGCGGAAGAGAGGTATGGGATTTCCGTGTAAACGCCTTTATCAACGGCGAAATGGACACTTATCGGGAGAAGCACCCCGACAAAGACGAAGAGTACTACCAGAAATACCGCGACTTCTATATCAACCGGTATCTTGTTTGCGGCAGTTCACAAAGCGAAAAGTATTCCGACCCGAAGTACATAGGCAGCAACAAGGCTTTTATGGACTGGGAGATTGCCGCCTACGAGGCGAATCAGACCTACAACTGGGTGGACGCTATCGCACAACAGGGCTTCTCGCAAAACCACAATCTCACCTTTTCGGGGGCTACAGACGCTGCCAACTACTATCTTTCGTTTGGACTCTCGGATGAGAAGGGACAAATCAAGAAAACCAACTATCGCCGTTATAATGGTAAGGTGAACTTGGACTTCAAAGTAAACAAGTGGCTGAAAGTCGGCACCAACAATTCGTTGGCATTCTCCCAGTCGAACCCCTTGGTACAGGACAACATGTATTTGCTGGCATTTCGAGCAAACCCGCTGTTTCCGATTACAAGCGACGAGTACTATATGTGGGATGGCAAGTTGGAGAGTCAATCTTTCCACAACCCGCTGCGCTCGTTGGAAACAGTAACCAAGGATGTGGACAAGTTCCGCTTTCTCACTTCCGATTACATCAACATCAACCCCGTAAAAGGATTGGATATCCGTTCCACCTTCTCGTTTGATTTTGCGCAGCAGGAAAACAACACCTATTATGGGGTAGAGAGTACGGAGTGCCACGGCAGCAACACAGCAGGGCAAGCCACCCAATACCGCACGCGTTCCATGAACTGGCAGTGGGACAACACCGTTTCTTACAACACGACGATACGGGAAAAGCACCGCATCGGGGCGATGGCAGGTATGAACATGTCTTACCACAGCGACAACTACAACACCATAACCGCTATGGATTTCGGCAATGACCTGTTCACCTACAAGAGCATACAAAGTGCCACCGACAAAGAGCATTCTTCCTTCTATTCAGGCTACACCTCCTATTCACTGATGTCTGCCTATTTGCGGCTCAATTATGTATATGACTCGCGCTACTATGTTACCCTTACCGGTCGTGCGGATGGCAGTAGCAAGTTCAGCCAAAACAACAAGTGGGGGTATTTCCCGTCTGTGGCTTTAAGTTGGAATATAACAGGCGAGCAATTCATGAAAGACCAGCATGCGGTTGATAACCTCCGCCTGCGGTTAGGCTATGGATTAGTCGGCAACCAGAATATCCCCAACTATAGTTACTACACCTTGTTCTCACCGACTACCACATTGAGCAGTTACATCTTGCGAAACAGCGGCGTTTACGGAAATCCCGATTTGAAATGGGAGACGCAGAAGCAAGCCAACATCGGGCTTGATATGGGCTTTTGGCACAATCGTCTGAACATGACTTTGGACTACTTCTATACACGGAATGAGGACTTGCTCATGCAACGCAGTTTGGCGTCTTCCTATGGCTATTCGTACATGATAGACAATGTGGGTTGTCTGGAAAACCAGGGTGTGGAGTTCACTTTCAATTTAGAAGCCATCCAAACCAAGGATTGGAAATGGAACATCGGTTTCAATCTCTCGCACGACAAGAATAAGATTATCTCACTTTACGACAATGTGGATGCCATCTATAGTTCCTCAGGCACTTCCATTAACCGTTACGGTAACTTGTTTGTAGGTCAGCCGCTGAACAACATCTATGTATATGAGTTTGACCATATCATGCAGGATACGCCCGAAGACTGGGAGTATGTAAACAGCATGGACTTCGGCGGTACAACGGTCATGCCGGGGGATATCATCCCGAAAGACCGCAACGGCGATGGCAAAATCAGCGATGCGGACAAATATGTCTATGGAAAAACCGACCCTGTTATCTACGGTGCATTGCAAACCGACTTGAGTTGGAAAGGTATTACCCTGCAGGTGATATGCAACTATTCCTATGGCGCACACAAGGTAAGTTCCCTGTACGAAAGTCTGATGTCCTCCACCGGTACATCCGCTACGCACACAGACAATCTGAATAGTTGGTCGCCCACCAACACCAATACCAACATACCCCGCGCTTACTATACGACCTCCGGAAAGAGCCGTTATTCATTGAGTTCCGTGGATTTGGGCATTCAGGACGCTTCGTTCTTCAAGTTGTCGGCGGTAACGCTGTCGTATGATTTCCCGCGCACTTGGATGAACAAGATACACTTCGACCATATCCGCGTTTACTTTACGGGCAACAACTTGGCTTGCGCCACCAAATACAAGGGCTACGACCCGGAAAGCGGCGACGACTACCCGTCATCCCGTACCTATGTCGTGGGCTTAAACATCGGATTCTAAAGGGAACTTTATAAATTCTTACGATTATGAAAAGAGTACAAATCATATTCCTATCCGTTTTGGCGGTAATGGTATCTTCTTGTGATGATTTCCTCACACAAGATCCCCAAAACAGCCTGTCCATTGAGCAGATATTTGCGGACTTGAACAACATACAACCGTATTTGAACAATATCTACTACGATTTCCGCGCCGTACACTCCGACCGTGCAGGGTTCTACACCCGTATGGGAACGGATGAGATACGCATTGGCGATTGTCAGTGCCAGATTGCCAACGAGGGCGCACTGAACTACTACAACGGACTCTATAACACCGAGAACACCTGCATTGCCTCGATGTGGAAGTCGCGTTGGCCGGTGGTGGTGCAGTCGGCACAAGCCATCGACGCCTTGGCAGGAAGAACGGGGGCTGACGACAAGGAGCAACAGACGATAAACTTCTATATCGCGCAAGCAAAGTTCTACCGCGGAGCGATGCTGTTCGAATTGGCACAATACTGGGGCGCATTGCCCCTAACCCAAGTGGAGAATGGTTCGATTATCCTTTCCGCCCGCAAGACGATACAAGAGACTTACCAACAGATTGTAACCGACTTGGAAGCGGCAGCCGCAGACCTGCCCGTAAAGCGGCAGGAGGATGGGCGTATTCCTACGGCGTGGGCGGCAAAAGCCATGTTGGCGCGTGTGTATATGTCCGCTCCTCAAGAGTCCGGATACCAATCCTGGCAGAAAGCCTCGGACGCCCTGCAAGAGATTATGGATAGCGAGGTATATCAACTGATGCCCAACTATTCGGATTTGTGGGATCCTGCCGTTAGTTGCACGGATGAGGCTATATTTACACTGTATTTCAACAATGTATGGCCGGACTTGGCTGTTATGCAGTGGTACACGGGTTCACGCGCCGTATCCGGCAAGACGACTTGCCCCTTTGGCGGCTACGAATTGGTCTTGCCTACCGAATGGGCTTACAGCAAGACAACCGAAGGCGGTGTTTGGGAAGAGGGCGACTTGCGCTACGATGAGACGATTCGTACCGATTTTACCTACAAGGGGCAAAAGGCGGTGGCGGTGGCCGGCTTTGGCGATGACCAGTTAGACCCTCACATCAAAAAGTACGAAGACAACCGCATAGAGGATGTTTACTCCATCTGGTACGCCGGCAAGAATATCTATTACCTGCGCTATGCCGATGTGCTGCTGTTGCAAGCCGAATGCAAAGCCCAATTAGGAAAAGAAGATGAAGCCGTTGCACTCGTCAATCAAGTACGCAAGCGTGGATTCGGAGAAAACTGGACGGATGCCCAAGCGTGGACTTCGTATAGTATCGAAACGCTTATGGACGAGCGCACACGCGAGTTCTGCTGCGAGGAATGGCGCAGGATAGACTTGAAACGCAGCGGGTTATTCATTGACCGAGTAAAAAAATACAACAAATGGGCCAATGATAACAACACATTGGATGAGCATCATTTACTCTATCCGTTCCCGCAAACAGAAACCAAAATCAACCCCAATCTCTCGGGCGTACAAAATCCGGGCTATTGATTGAGGATGTAAATAGCAATAATAACTCTTAAATTTTTTGCAGTATGAAAAAAGTATTTCTATTTGCAGCAGCCTGCTTAACATCCCTGATGATGCAGGCAGCAGTTACTCCTGCTACATGGCAGGTGATGTCTGATCCTTTTGTAGGCGGCACACCCAGTATGGCAGCCCGCAGTTTTATCTATGGCGATTACAACAACGATGGTTTGTTGGATGTCTTTATCTATGGTGGCTCTAATGCATCGGACGCGACGGCGCAATTATGGAAGAACAAAGGCAACGGCACTTGGGAACAAGTGGAACTTCCGTTCTGCGTTATCACGATGTATCTGGCATGTGCTACATGGATTGATTACAACAACGACGGATATCTTGACCTTGTTTGCACCGGCACCTCCGATGGTGTATTCAACAGCACATTGGTGTTGAAGAATCTTGGAGCGGACAGCGATGATATTTTCGAAGAGGATAGCGACAATTTCTTATACGGCACCAACTGTGAGGGAGCCGACTATTCGAATATCATGCTTACTCCCCTCGATTACGACAATGACGGTTGGATGGATCTGCTGATTAATGGTATGGCAGACGGCTTGTGGGATGGTACGCATGGTCGTATGGTTGCCATCTACCACAATGACCACGGTGTATTCTCCTTGGATAAGTCGGTAGCCATTGGATCGGAAACATTTGTACCCATCAATGGCGGCATGGCAACCCTCGGCGATATCAACAACGACGGGTATGTGGATGTCCTTGTTTCCGGTTACCAGGACGGCGAGGGCAACGAGAATGTTACCTTCTTGTATATCAATGACCAAAAAGGCGGGTTCACCCAAGTTACAGGGATTCCGTTCCAAGGTGCTTTCAATGGTGCAGGCTTAATCATGGATCTCAACAACGACGGATATATGGACATCGTGGAATACGGTCGCGATATCAAACAGAGTTGGGCAGATTTTGCCAATGTCTTCCTCAATAATGGCGATGGTACATTCTCGAAAGTGGCAACACCGGGTATCCCGGGTGGTGGCGGAATCTGCACGACGGGAGATATCAACAACGACGGGTTCATCGACTTTATCTATGCAGGCTGGCCCAATCAGATGTATTGCTATAGCAATGGTGACGGCACCTTTACAACGCAATCCTATACCGACACCAAGATCGATGTTATGTCCGCTCGTAGCGGGTCTGTCAATCTTGTGGATTTGAACGGCGACAATGTGTTGGATGTGGAACAAGGAGGCTACAGCAACGCTATCGGTGATTTCTGCGGTGGTTTGCTGCTGAATACCAACACGACCAACGCGGCTCCTTCGGCACCTGACAATCTGCAACTTGTCAAAGAGGACGACAAAGTAACGCTCACCTGGAATGCAGTTACCGATGACGACAAGACCCCCGCTGTGGCTATGCGCTACAATGTGTATGCAAAAACGGCCGACGGCAAAGTGTTCTGCCTCACGCCTGCCGATCCGGCTACGGGTAAGCAGAAAGTGGCAGGGGGTGTGCCTTACTACTTGAACACGACCTCTTACACTTTCCATTCCAACGAGTTCGTAGAGTTTGGTGTACAGGCGATAGACGGTTGTTATGCGCCCTCGGTATTCACCTCAATGGCTACAGGAACGGACCATGTGCGCATGGATAGCCAAACCGCTGTCCGCAAGTACCTTGAAAACGGTCAATTGTATATCCTGCGCAACGGCAACAAATATACCGTAACAGGACAAAATGCACAATAATGTATCGGGCATTTCATATCTTATTCGCACTTACACTGGCACTCAGTGTGAGTGCGAATACCTACACCGTAGGTCCTTGGCAGTTGGAGGTGGCGGCTACAAATGGTCAGGTCTCCCTTTCTAAAAACGGTACGCAACTGCTGAAGAACAGTTGTGCCGTCGTGCGAATCGGCAATACCGATTATCGCTTATCCGACCAAACAACCTGCAAGATTACGGAGTCCGACCCGTCGGATGCTTTCGGTACGGGCAAACAGATTGCCATTGTCTATACCCTTGCAGATACCACGATTACCCAAACCTACAATCTCTATTCCGCGCTCGACTATATCATTACCCGCGTACAGATTGACGCACCGGTGGTGATACAATCCAATTACATAGCACCGATTGCCTCGAATAGTGCGGTAGTGCCTTTGCCTACGGGGGATTTACGCGACCTGTTTGTTCCGTTTGACAACGATGGCTGGGTGTCGTATAATTCTTATACCTTTGGCAATAATGTTACCAGCAACGAGGTGGGGCTTCTTTACAATGCCATTACCCGCGATGGCTATGTCATCGGCTCTATCGAACACACCGATTGGAAGACCGGCATCATAACCCAAACGAATTCCAATGGTAGCGTTTCCTCCATTACCGCCTATTGCGGGCATACGAATGAGTGGACACACGATGTATTGCCACATGGTGCTCTCCGCGGTAAAAGCATTGCGTCTGCTCCTATCTTCGTAGGGCGTTTTGCAGATTGGCGGACTGCCATGGAGACCTACGGTGATGCCAATGCCATTGTCGCCCCCAAGGCCAAGTGGGAAAAAGGGAAGCCCTTTATTTGGAACTCGTGGGGAGTACTCATGAAAGAGTGCAACTATGCCAAAGCCGCCCAAAATGCGATATTCATTGCAGATAGTTTGGTTACACGCGGCTATCACAACGATGGTACAGTGTATGTGGACTTGGACTCGTGGCACAACTTGAGTGCTGCGCAAGAAACGACTTTCACGACCACTATCTGCAATCCGCGTGGCTTGAAGACGGGTCTGTATTGGTGCCCCTGGAGCGATTGGGGTAAAAACGGGGATGTACAAGTGCCGGGAGCCCCCGAATACACCTACAAGGATATTTGGCTGTATGCCAACGGCAAGCCGATTGAGAGAACAGAGGGGGCTTACAGTTGCGACCCGACACACCCCGGCACCAAGAAGCGTGCGGAAGCCGAGTTCAAGAAACTGCATGCCAACGGTTATGAGTTCCTCAAAATCGATTTTATGACGCACGGTATCTACGAGGCAGACTCTTGGTACGATACAACCATTACGACCGGTATGCAGGCATACAACTACGGTATGCGTTATTTGGATAGTTTGGCGGATGGCATCTATCTAAATCTCAGTATTGCGTCTCTGTTCCCTGCCAACTACACGCAAGGTCGTCGTATTGCCTGTGATGCATGGGGGTCATTGGGAGATGCCAAATATGTACTCAATTCTACGACCTTTGGCTGGTGGCTTGACCATGTCTATTCCTACAATGACGGCGATGAATTGGTGTTCAAAGACCAAACCGAAGCCGTTAATCGGATTCGGCTCATCTCCGGACTTATCACGGGAATCCCATGCTTGGGAGATGATTATTCCAATTATGGCGATGATATTGCGAAGAAGCGTGCAAAGAAACTCCTGAATAATCCCGAGTTGATGCAGATGGCACGCGAGACAAAAGCATTCCGCCCGATGGGAACGACCTCCGGCACGGATTGCGCAACGATGTATTACACCAAAGTGGCAGACACCGCTTTTGTGGCGTTATTCAATTTCACAACGGTTCGCACCACTTACAGTTTCGCTATGACCGATGTGGAGATGTTGACGGGTACGCCCTATACCGTAAAGGAACTGATGGACAAAAAGACCTATACATTCACCGACTCGGTGTCTATGAATATGCGTCAAAACGCGTTGGTACTGAAGATATATCCTTACGACCCTGCGGCTGTTGAAGAGACCTATTCGTCATCGGCCGACAAGACGCAAAAGTTTATCATGCAGAATCAACTCTACATTCGTCGGAACAACCAAGTGTACAACGCATTGGGACAACCGGTAAAGGTACAATAGTACGACGGCTTTGCAAGCGTATAGGCTATGGAGCCGTATGGATATGTAAATTACGAATCTAATAAACACAAGTAAAATGAAAAAGCATTTCTTTTTTGTAGCGGTTGCCCTATTGGGTGCATCGCTGCTTCAAGCCGCCGGCAATCCGGCAACATTTACCAAAATAGCGGATCCCGTCAAGGATGGGGCTCTGCCCACGGCAGGTATAACGAGTGCCGTTACCATTTTTGGGGATTACAACAACGACGGTTTGTTGGATATCTTTTATGTGGGTGGTGAGAATGTATATAACACGCATATCGGATTGCTCAAGAATAACGGGAGCGGTCAGTGGGTACCCGTTGCCCTCCCCGCAGACGCCACGCCCTTGGCGCAAGCCTCTGCTGTATGGATAGATTATAACAACGACGGGAACCTCGATTTGATTGTATCGGGGTTGAGTGCAGATAGTACCGCTATGATGTATGCGTTAAAAAACGCAGGCGGTGATGACGGCTTTGCCATAGACGCCACTTGTACTTTCGGTTGGGGCGTATATCATGAAAACAATAATGTTCAAAGTATGTCCGTCATAGACTACAACAACGACGGCTGGATGGATTTCGTGATTACCGGCAGACCCAGTGAGTGGAATATGTGTAATGACTGGCGTTGTACCGCTATCTATATCAACCAAAAGGGATACTTTAGCAAGGACCAGAAATACACTTCTTTCAACAAGCGCAATGGCAATGTTTTCGTGTGTGACGCCAATGGCGACGGGTTATTCGATATATTCAATACGGGTTATGGCGATAATGGTCTAAATTATGGTGCCAATGGTCATCTTAATACGGGCAATGGCTTCGCTGACTTTAGTGGCGTAACTTTCGTAGGGTCCGCAACGGGCGCCGCCTTCTCTATGGATGTAAATAATGACGGGTTGCAGGATATTATTCAAATCACACGCATTCCTGCTGATAATTGGTCAAACTATGCCGCCGTTTGGCTCTACGATGGTACGACCTATTCGCAAAAGCAGGATTGCGGCATTACGGGCGGTGATGCTATCGTATCGGTAGGGGATGTTAATAACGATGGCTACCTTGATATTTTCTATAGTGGCTACCCGAATGTGCGTTTGGCATACGGCAACGGGGACGGAACATTCACCGAATACACCTTTAGCGGTGATTTGGCGGAATTGGGCAGTCGGAGCGGTATGATTAATTTGGTAGATATTGATGGTGATAATCTATTGGATATTCAAGCCAACGGCTATAACGACGCGAAGGGAGGTTATTGCAATGTTTTGGCAAAGAATACCAGCACGGATATGACCAACGAGGCTCCTACGGCTCCCACCCATCTCGCTATAACCACCACCGACAAGGGCTATAAACTCACCTGGGAAGCCGGTACGGACGACAAGACACCCACAAAAGCATTGCGCTATAATGTCATTGCAACAACGGACGATAACAAGGTATTTGCCATCAAGCCGGCAGACCTGACTACCGGTAAGCAGAAGGTGGCAGGAGGCTATACGGCGTACCTCAACACCCTATCCTACGAGATGTGTTCACAGGAGTTCACCACTTTCTATGTACAGACGATTGACGGTGCCAATGTAGGTTCCGAGTTTGTATCCAAGAAAGTGGATAAAACCCCTACGGCTTATAACGAAGTAAATGCAACCTCAACTGCCAAGAAGATAATCCGCGACGGACAGATATTTATCCTGAAAGACGGTAATTACTACAACGCATTGGGTATTTCTGTAAAGAACTTATAATTCCGCCCCTACGAATGATTTGCACCTCACGATTCAAAAGTGTCGTTATTCTCCTTTGTGGTATCGCCACCGCCTCTTGTTCCCGAGGCGGTTGGCGTACCCTTTTGATTGACAGGAACACGCCCGTTGTAACGGTTGACGGCACACAGTACTGTTTGAATTCCGCCACGCACTACCAACGGACACAGACGACTTTCTCCAACGCCTTAGGCAGCGGAGAAGCAATCCATATTACAGGGGCTGTAACCCCCTCCGTCTCCTTTGAGCAAGTCTATTACATGCCGAAGGACGCACCCTATTTCCTGACACGCCTGACGCTTATTTCCGCAAAACCGATCTCGTCCAACTATATCGCGCCGCTCTGCGTTGCCACGCCCACGGACTTACTGCCGCAAGATAGTACGAACCGTGTACTCTTTGTACCGTATGACAACGACGAATGGATTACCTACTCTTCCAACCTGTTCGGCGGTACGCAGAACAGTTACGAGGTCGGAGCGCTCTACTCTGCCACGACCCGTCAAGGGCTTATTTTAGGCTCTATTGAGCATACGGATTGGAAATCGGCACTCACATCCACGACGGGAGCAGACGGTACTCTATCTGCCCTCACCCTCTATGCCGGTGCCGCCGACTCTATCACGCGCGATAGTATTCCGCACGGCGCATTGCGGGGCACGACCCTTTCGTCACCGCTGATGTTGGTCGGCAAATTCGATGATTGGCGCACGGGCATGGAAGTCTATGCAGACCAATGTGCCCGTAATGCGCAACCTGCTAAACTGACAAACCCCGCCAAACCTTTTCTGTGGAACTCGTGGGGTGTGATAGCCGGAAAACTCAATCGGGATAATGCCTTTCAGAGTGCCGAATTTATCTATACCCATCTCTACGAAAACGGCTTTCAAAACGAAGGCACCTGCTATGTCGGGTTGGATTCTTTCTGGGACCACATGAGCGAAGAGGAACTCGCTGCCTTTGCCCGCTACTGCACCTCGCACGGTATGCAAGCCGGTATTTACTGGACGCCTTTCGTGGATTGGAACACCCGTCCGGATCGTGAGGTGGAAGGGGTTTCCGGGGTGCGCTATAGCGATATATGGCTGTATCGCAACGGGCGACCCGTCAAACGCAACAACGCCTGTGCCTTGGATCCCACGCACCCTGCTACGCGGGCGCGGGCGGTTTATTACATGAACCGGTTTATCAACTGGGGCTATACCTATCTCAAGATGGACTTTATGATACACGGGGCTCTTGAGGCGGATTCGTGGTATAATCCCGCCATTACAACGGGTACGCAGGCCTACAACTATGGCATGCATTACTTGGATAGTTTGTCCGATGGGCGTCTGTTCCTCAATCTCAGTATCGCCCCCGTTTTCCCTGCCAACTACGCGCAGGGACGCCGTATTGCGTGTGATGCATGGGCAGGACTGAAAGATGCCAAATACACGCTGAACGCTACCACTTACTCGTGGTGGTTGGATCATGTCTATTCCTACAACGACGGCGATCATGTCGTGCTGAAAGGGCAACCCGAAAACATCAATCGGTTGCGTATCGCCTCTTCGGTTATTACGGGTGCCTACTGCTTGGGCGATGACTTCAGCCAAAAGGGGGAAGAGGCTGCCAAAGAAAAAGCGGTGCGTTTAGCCGCCAATCCTCTCATACTCGCTATGGCGCACGACACCAAGGCATTCCGACCGGTATCCACGCCCGTCGGCAACGAGCCTGCCAATGCGTATTACTACGCCACCCCGAATGCTACCTATCTCGCTTGTTTCAATTTCGAAGACCAACCTCGTAAGGTAGAACTGTCGCTCAAGGATTTGGGCGTGCCGCACCCGACCGTCATCACGGAACTTTGGTCGGGTAGCGTTCTCCACGCTCAAGGCTCCACGCTCAACAGCACCATTCCTCCTCAAGATTGCTTTATTTACAAAATAGAAGATTAACCCCATCCTTATGAACCGTTTCTTGATTCTGTGCATAGCACTTTTGCCAATTCGTCTGTGGGCAACCACCATTCGCATCTCCACTGCCGAAACCGACCTCATTTATCGCGTAGGCGACAACCAGCGTCTTTACCAATGTTACTTGGGGGCAAAACTCCTGCACGAGGAGGATATTCCCTCTTTGCCTCAAGGTACGGAGGCGTATTTAACGCACGGTATGGAAGACTATTTTGAGCCGGCCTTGGATGTGCGGCATGCCGATCACAATGCTTCTACACTCTTGCAGTATGTATCCCATTCGGTTACGGGAAACCGGACGGATATTACCCTGCGAGACCCCGTATATCAAACGACGGTCATCTTGCACTACCTCGTATTTCCGGAGGAGAATGTCATCCAGGCATGGACGACCATTGCCAACGGTGAGAAGAAACCCATTCATTTGGCAAAATATGCGAGCAGTATGCTGCATTTTCCGACAGGCGACTACTATCTTACCTCCTTTTCAGGCAACTGGGGACGCGAGGTAGAACCCGCTACGGAACACCTAAGTTTCGGCAAGAAGCAATTGGACAGCAAATTGGGGGCGCGTGTTAATCTGATGATGCCGCCCATGTTCCAACTCTCGGTGAATGCGCCTGCTACCGAAACCGAAGGCACCGTTCTATTGGGTCAGTTGGGTTGGACGGGCAACTACCGCTTTACTTTTGAGGTAATCGACGACAAGTCCTTGCGCGTTATCAGCGGTATCAATCCCTATTTCTCGGAGTACGAACTCCCCAAAGGGGCTTCTTTCACCACGCCGGAGTTCTATTTCACACTCTCCACGCAGGGGCTTGGACACGCCTCGCGCTCCCTGCACGATTGGGCGCGGCGTTACCAACTGCGCGACGGACAGGGGGAACGCCTCACTTTGCTCAACAACTGGGAGGCTACCTATTTTGACTTCGACGAGGACAAACTGTGTTCGATCATAGGGGATGCCGCCAAATTGGGCGTGGACATGTTCCTGTTGGACGACGGCTGGTTCGCCAACAAGTATCCGCGCAACAGCGATACGCAAGGGTTGGGGGATTGGCAGGAAAATACCGCGAAATTACCCCACAAAGTGTCCCACCTGATTGAGGTTGCCAAAGCCAACCATGTGCGTTTCGGTATTTGGATTGAGCCCGAAATGGTCAGTCCGAAGTCCGAACTCTATGAGCGGCACAAGGATTGGGTAATTACGCTTCCGAACCGCGAGGAGTATTACTTCCGCAACCAGTTGGTGCTTGACCTCAGCAATCCCCAAGTACAGGACTTCGTCTTCGGAGTAGTGGACGACCTGATGACCGCCTATCCCGAGATTGCCTTTTTCAAATGGGACTGCAACTCGCCCATCACCAATATCTACTCCCCGTATCTCAAGGACAAGCAGCAACATCTCTATGTGGACTATGTGCGGGGGTTGTACAAGGTATTAGACCGTGTACAGGCCAAGTATCCAAATCTGCGGATGATGCTCTGTGCAGGGGGTTCGGGGCGTATTGACTACAAGGCATTGCATTATTTCACCGAGTTTTGGGCGAGTGATAACACCGATCCCGTACAACGGCTGAACATTCAACACAGTTTCTCGATTTTCTACCCTGCCAAAGCGACTTGCTGCCATGTAACCTCCTGGAATGGCGATACCTCCGTTAAGTTCCGTACGGATGTGGCGATGCAGGGCAAATTGGGCTTTGACATCCGCGTAAACGAACTCACGGCGGACGAGTTGGCGTATTGCCAAAAGGCGGTAGATACCTATCGCATGCTGCAGCCGTCTATTGGCGATGGCGACCTTTATCGCCTTGTGGATCCCCATAAGACGCAACACGCTGCCAATCTGTATGTGAGCAAAGACAAGCAGCAGGCTGCCCTGTTCTCGTTTGATATTTATCCCCTGTACGATGAGCCGAATGCGTTTGTGCGCCTTGACGGATTAGACCCCGACAGGCAATACACCGTCACGGAAATTAACCTAATGCCCGACAAGCAGAGTCCGTTTGCGTTTCAGGGTCAGACCTATAGCGGCGATTATTTGATGAAGGTGGGGCTTCCCGTTCTCGAAGCCCGTCGCCTCCAAAGTCATGTCTTTCTGCTTCAAGCCCGCTGATAGTTGCGTGCATCCGAATAAAAGACTACCTTTGCAACATTCTTACGACTCAATAGTAAACTAATTCATACAGGTTATTATGAAACGCTTTGTTTGGTTCACCGTACTCCTTTTTGGAGTGGTTTCCGTTTATGCGCGTGTACAGTTGCCCGGGCTTTATACCTCGCACATGGTGCTGCAGCAGCGCGCCGCCATCACCTTACAGGGGGAGGTACGCAAGCATAAAACCGTTACCTTTTCCCCCTCGTGGTGCGACACCACCTACACCGCCAAGGCGGATGCACAGGGACATTTCACCCTACACTTCACCACGCCTCAAGCCGGCGGTCCTTATACCCTGCGCTTCTCGGACGGGCAAGTAACCCTGTTGGAGGATGTGTATGTGGGTGAGGTCTGGTTGGGCAGCGGGCAGAGTAATATGGAAATGCCGGTGGCGGGCTGGGGCAAGATATTGAACTATCAGGAAGAGATTGCTGCGGCAGACTATCCGATGATTCGCCTCTATCAGGTGCAACGCGCCACGGCAGTCAATCCCAAAAAGCAGGTCCGTTCCACTTTGGGTGGCTGGCAGCCTTGTTCGCCTGCCTCCGTACCCGAGTTTTCGGCATTGGGCTACCGTTTTGCACTGGAACTATACCGCCATCTCCATATCCCGATAGGCATTATCAACAGCAGTTGGGGCGGGACCCCTGCAGAGACCTGGGTGTCCCACGAGGCGATTCGTCAGGTGATGGGCTTTGAGGAAGAGATGGCAATCGCCGAGAGCCTTCACTACGACTCGACGGCGTTGCGGCAGCGTTACGATGCGCTTTATCATCAATGGTTGGATTCGGTGCGTATGGCAGACTTTGGGGCGCAAGGCTGGGAACAAACGGATATAGACGACCGGTCGTGGAAAGAGATGTACTTGCCCGACAACTTCGACCGTGCCGAGTTGCCGAACTTTGACGGCGTAGTGTGGTATCGCCGGCATATCTCCATTCCGGACGCGTGGGTTGATAAGCCTATTACCCTGCATTTGGCAGCCATAGACGATGAGGACAAGACCTACATCAACGGTCGCCTGTTCACGCAAGGCTCCGGTTGGGACCAGCATCGTTGCTACCGTGTGCCTGCAGGCTGGTTTCATGCCGGAGACAACATCCTTGCCATTCGCGTGTTTGACCGAGGTGGTAATGGCGGTATCTGGGGTAAGCCTGACGAACTCTCCATAGTGTGTGGCACGGATAGTGTAAACCTTGCCGGCATGTGGAAATACAGCGTCGGTTGCACTTTGGCGGAGATGCCCAAAGAGCCCCAGTCTCCTTTTGAGCCGCCGTATCCGAGTTGCCTGTATTGCGGCATGATAGCCCCCTTGACCGACTTTCCCGTTGCGGGCATCATCTGGTATCAGGGCTGCAACAATGTGGGGCGCGCCGAGCAGTACAAAGCCCTCTTCCCCACCCTCATCGCCGATTGGCGCAAGCAGTTCCACCAACCGGATATGCCGTTCTATTTTGTGCAGTTAGCCAACTACCTGACGCCGCAAGCCGTCCAGCCCTCCTCGGAGTGGGCGGCACTGCGCGAGGCACAAGATGCGGCTTTGGCACTGCCCTACACCTACAGAATGGTCAATATTGACCTTGGCGAAGCCTACGACATACACCCCAAGAACAAGCAGGAAGTGGCACGCCGCCTCGCCCTGTTGGCGCTGCACCACACCTACCGGCTGCCTGTGGCTTGTGCCGCACCGGAGTATGCGGGGTATCGTATTGTCGGCAGCCGTGTGTTGATTAACTTGCAGTATCCCGACGGGGCAGCACCCCTGTTGAATCAAGACGCCGTGTCGGGCTTTACCCTCAAAGGCTCCGACGGGAAATGGCGTGTGGCGCAAGCGCGGTGTATCAACGGGCAGATAGAGGTGTGGAGCGATGAGGTGGAGTATCCCGTAGCCGTGCGCTATGGCTGGGCAGACAACCCGACTTGCACACTGCAAACCGCCGATGGCTTGCATGTAGCCCCGTTCCGAACAGACCGCTGATATCTACCCTTATCCACAAAAAAAAACGTACCTTTGCCTCTTAAATAGAAAAAAAAGTATGCGCGTTATAGTACAACGAACAACTCATGCCACTGTTAGTATCGAAGGAAACATTGTCGGCGAAATAGGGCAAGGGTTTATGCTACTGGTGGGTATCACACATACCGATACCCAAACCGAAGCCGACTACATAGCCAAGAAAGTGGCTCAACTGCGAGTATTCGAGGACGCAGAGGGTAAAATGAACCTCTGCCTGAAAGACATAGGAGGGGTTATCCTTTCTATCTCGCAGTTTACGCTCTACGCAGATACCCGACACGGCAACCGCCCCTCTTTTATCCAAGCCGCTCACCCCGAACAGGCTGCCCCGCTCTATGACTACTTCAACGAGCAACTGCGGACAATCTACGGACTACATGTCGAGACAGGACACTTCGGTGCTGACATGAAGGTGGACTTTATCAACGATGGACCCGTCACTATCATCATTGACTCTGCAGACCACCAACATTAATCAACCGATATGATATTTCCCAACGCCCCTCGATGTCACTGGTGCAACCTGTCCAACCCCCTCTATGTCGCCTACCACGACCGCGAATGGGGTGTGCCCGTACATGACGACAATCTTCTCTTTGAGATGCTCGTACTCGAGGGCTTCCAAGCGGGACTCTCCTGGGAGTGTATCCTAAACAAACGAGAAGCCTTTCAACAGGCCTTTGATTATTTCGACTATACCAAGATAGCCCAATACGACCATAACAAGATAAATAGCCTATTACAGAACAAAAATATCGTTCGCAACCGACTCAAGATAGCCGCTGCAGTGACCAACGCACAAGCGTTTTGTAAGATACAAACCGAGTATGGAACCTTTGACCATTACATCTGGCACTTCACCAACGGAACCATTGTCTATGAGTACGACAAAACACACTCACCTCTATCCGATACTGTTTCGCGCGACCTCAAACAACGAGGAATGAAATTCGTCGGCACTACTATCATCTACTCCTACCTTCAAGCCATCGGCATTATCCATTCTCACGACCCTCATTGCTACTTACACAAATCAATGATGCTCGAACAATAGTATAGCATAATGCACTATTGCACCTGTTTGTGTATGTCGCAGAAAAGTTATACCTTTGCAGTGATAAATATATTTATGCTGGTATGATGTCCGATATTACAAACAAGAAACGTGTCGCTTTAGTGTTGGCTTCAGGTGGAGCCCGTGGTATGGCGCATATAGGTGCTATCGAAGAGTTAGAGTCGCGTGGTTATGAGATAACCAGCATAGCGGGAGCTTCTATCGGTGCCATGATAGCAGGAATGTATGCCGCTGGGAAACTGGAAGAGGCTAAACAGTGGTTCCTACAGATAGATAAGCAGCGCATATTACAGATGGGAGATTTCTCTTTTAGCCTAAATCACCTGGTGAAAGGCGAGCGTGTCATCAATGCTCTGCAGAAAGTTGTCCCGGACTGTTTGATTGAAGATTTGCATATCCCGTTTTCGATAGTGGCGAGTGACATGGTGAATAGTGAAGAGGTTATATTTGAACAAGGTAGTCTATGGGAGGCTATACGTGCATCTATTAGTATCCCGCTATTCTTTCGTCCTGTAAAACGTGGGAAACAAGTACTGGTAGATGGTGGTATTCTTAACGCATTGCCATTGGATAGAGTTCGGCGTCAGAAAGGAGACATATTGGTGGCAATGAATATCTCAGCTCGAGATACCATGGAGTTGGAAGAGGTGAGACACACTACGTTACCCAAGTTCTTGACAGAGATACCCGCAGTGAACAAGTTCTTAGCGGATACCCATCAGACAGAGTTGTCCCCTTCGGTGAACTACATATCATTACTCAATCGTATGACAGACATGATGATACAACATAACACAATGTTGATGAGCCAAGTGATGCGTCCCGACATCTTAGCAGAGATGCCTCAGGGTGCCTACTCCACTTTTGCTTTCGACCAGACAGCAGAATTGATAGAACGTGGGCATGTATTGATGTCGAAGGCAATAGATGAATACGAGAAGGGATTGTAGCGTATGTGGGTAGCCTTAGCAGTGCTGTCTGCACTATGTCTCGGTTGTTATGATGTGAGCAAGAAACGCTCATTGGATAATAACAACGTAGCAGATGTGTTGCTGTTCAGCCTGTTGATATCAAGCGCACTACTATTACTACCTCTGATGCTATCACGATGGATAGTTGACAAAGGGTTGATAGACATAGCACGTGTCGAGTTGATATACGTACCACATGTAGGAGGGTTCGAGCATATACTTATATTTCTAAAGTCATGCTTAGTGTTGTTGTCATGGATATGTACGTATGTGGCTATCAAGCATTTGCCGTTATCTGTAGTCTCACCGATGCAGGCTACACGCCCCATGTGGACATTACTGGGCGCATTAATGATATTTGGAGAGGTGTTGAATGGCTGGCAATGGTTAGGTGTAGTGTGTGCATTGGGTAGCATATTTGTATTTTCGATAGTGGAGCATAGATCTCTCACCACTTCAGCGAAAGATAAACGCTACTATTGGTTTCTTGTAATGGCTGTCATATTGGGATCTGCAAGTGGGTTATATGACAAGTATATGATGCAGCGTATAGACCATAATGCAGTACAGGTGTATTACACGTTTTATCAATCGCTGCTGATGTTGATATGTTGGTTGGTTCGACGTAAGTATCTATGTGAAAAAGCAGGTGCCTTTCACTGGCGTTGGGAAGTGGCAGCAATATCAGTGTTTCTCATACTGAGTGACTATGTTTATCTGTTAGCCCTGACATACCCCGAGTCATTAATCGCAATTGTATCCACAATACGTCGTTCAGGAACCATCATACCATTCTTATACGGTATATTATATCTCAGGGAAGCAGAGCCAAAGAAAAAGATAATATGCTTGAGTGGTGTAGTCTTAGGCTTGGCATTTTTACTACTTGGCTCGTTGTAGGCAACCAGTAAACAGCTAATAGCAGCCCCCTGAGAAGAATATGAGAAGTTATCATAAGTACGAACATAAAAAGTTTTAAGAAGATATGGCAGACGATAAGAAAATCATTTTCTCAATGGTTGGAGTGAGCAAGAGTTTCTCTCCACAAAAGCGAGTATTGAATAACATTTACTTGAGTTTCTTTTATGGTGCAAAGATAGGTATCATCGGTTTGAATGGAACTGGAAAATCCACTCTACTGAAGATTATCGCTGGCTTGGATAAGAACTACGAGGGCGAAGTCGTATTCTCTCCGGGGTACAGCGTCGGCTATCTGGAGCAAGATCCTAAACTTGACCCGGAGAAGACTGTGCGTGAATGTGTACAAGAGGGTGTACAGCCTATAATGGATATGTTGGCAGAGTATGATGCTATCAATGCTGCATTTGCCGAACCCGATGCTGATTTCGACAAGTTATTGGCACGTCAAGCGGAGTTGCAGGATAAACTCGATAGTAGCGATGCATGGAACATAGATACCACCCTGGATCGTGCTATGGATGCACTACGTTGTCCGGCGGATGAGGCACAAGTGAAAACCTTATCCGGAGGCGAACGCAGACGGGTGGCACTATGTAGATTATTGTTGCAGCAACCAGATATACTATTATTGGACGAACCCACTAATCATTTGGACGCTGAATCCATAGACTGGTTGGAACAACACCTACAACAATATGCCGGAACAGTGATTTGTATCACCCACGACAGATACTTCTTGGACGACGTAGCCGGCTGGATATTAGAGTTAGATCGGGGAGAAGGTATTCCTTGGAAGGGCAACTATTCCTCATGGCTGGAGCAGAAAACGACGAGAATGGCTATGGAAGAAAAACAAGCAAGCAAACGTCGCAAGACTCTGGAGCGGGAATTAGAATGGGTACGTATGGCCCCGAAGGCACGTCAGGCGAAAGGAAAAGC
>CAVKVE010000034.1:0-5744 GCA_963659655.1 Bacteroidaceae bacterium
GCCGTCAAGAGGCTGTTCTGCGCCGTCAAGACCTCCAAATAGGTCGTGCTGCCGTACTGCATCTTGAGCGAAGTGGCTTCCTGCGCACGGGTCAATGCCTCCACTTGCTTGTCGTAGAGTTCGCGCTTGGCGTGGCAGGTCTGGTAGTTATGCAGTGCATTGTTCACCTCGTTGCCCGCCGAAAGGACGGTCTGCGAGAACGACAAGATACTCTCCCGCTGTTGCGACTTGGCGGCTTTCACTTGCGCAATGTTCCGCCCCGAATTGAAGAGCGGCACGACAAGTCCTGCCGCCAGGCTCGAAATCATCGTCATAGGGTCGATAATCGTCCCATACGAGTGATTCGTCCAACCAAAGGTACCGCTCAGATTGAGTGAGGGTAGGCAATTGCTACGCGAGAGATTGGTGTTGTAGAACGCCCGTGCCATGTTCTGTTGCGCTGCCCGTACATCCGGTCGGTTGTAGAGCAGGGATGCGGGTACGCCCACTTCGAGCGCGGCAGGCACCTCCTGTTTGTCAAGCCGCCCGCGCACTATGGTGCGGTGAGTGCCGCCCAAGAGCAGGCAAATGGCATTCTCGGTCTCCCGAATCTGTTGGCGTGTGTCGAGTACGACGGTCTGAATTTGGTAGTAGGTTGCCTCCATTTGGGTTACTGCCGCCTCGTCGGACATACCCGCTGCTTTCATGCGCCGGATAGTGGTCGTGGTCTTCTCCCAAGTAGTGGCATTGTCTTCGGCTACCTGCAGTTGTGCGTCGAGCATGAGCAGCGTGTAGTACGCATTTGCCACCCCGGCGATAAGTCCGCAGCGAGAGGCTTGTTCGTAGTCGAGCGTCTGCTGCTTGGCGGCTTTTGCCCCCCGCAGCGAGTTGAGCGTACGCCCGAAGATGTCTATCTCCCACGATGCGTTTGCCACAAGGTCGTAGGTGCCTTGCTTAATGCTGTACTGCGGCGAGAATCCCGCTTGGGGCGCAAGGCTGATGGTCGGCAGGTATGCCAACTGTGCACCGCGCAGGGTTGCCTCTGCCTGCTCTACATGCTCGTGGGCAATACGCAAGTCGAGGTTGCTGTCGAGGGCTTGACGAATCAAGTCCTGCAAGAGCGGGTCGGTGAATAGTTGCTCCCACTGCAGGTTGCCCAGGCTCGATGCCGTGTCCGACAAGGCAAGGTCGCCATAGATCGTGCTATCCACACTCTCGACGGGCTTATACTTGCCATAGATACCGCAAGAGGGAAGGGTAGTAGCCCATAGCGCCACCGCCACAAGGGTATATAAGATATGTTTTATGCTTTGTTTCATAAGTATCGGTTCTTAATAATAGTACATTTTGATTTTCCGTATGGGAGTTAGTCCGTGGTGCGGTTGTTGCGGTTCCGGCGGCGTTTCTCGTCGAGGTGTTGGAACACAACGAACAGTGCCGGCACCATAAAGAGCAGTGCAAGCGTACCGACCACACTACCGCCGACTACGCCCGTACCGAGACTTCGGTTACCATTGGCACCCACACCCATGGCTGCCACCATAGGAAGCATACCGAAGATAAGGGTCATGACGGTCATCATAATCGCACGCAGACGCGCACCGGCTGCATCGGTCGCCGCCTCTTGCAGGCTCTTGCCCGCCTTACGACGCTCGGCAGCATACTCGGTAATCAGAATGGCGGTCTTGCTCAACAGACCAATCAACATGATGACACCCGTCTGCAGGTAGATATTGTTCTCCAATCCGCAAATTTTGGTCAGCAGGAACGAACCCATCAGACCCACCGGCACGGCAATCAAAATAGCGAACGGCAAACGGAACGACTCGTAGAGGGCTGCCAAAATAAGGTAGATAAGCACCAAGCAGAGGAGGAATATCATCGCCGTACCCGTGTTGGAGGATTGGCTCTCCTCGCGCGTAATGCCTCCGTAGTCGACGGCATATTGGTGTGGCAGAACCTCGGCGGCTACCTCTTTGACGGCACGAATGGCATCACCCGTAGAATAGCCGTCTGCAGGCATGGCACTGACCGAAATGGAGTTGTAGAGGTTGAATCGTGTCAGGCTGCTCGAGCCGTAGATACGACGCAGCGTCACGAACTGCGAGAGCGGCGCCATCTCTCCGCTATGGAGGCGGACAAAGGTGTTGTCGAGGCTGCGCTCGTCCATACGCTGCGCAGGGTCGCCCATAATCTGCACCTTATATACCTTACCGAATCGGTTGAAATCGCTCACATACTGACCACCGTAGTAGCCCGCAAGGCACGACAGCACCTCGTTGGCGGTGATACCCGAACGCTGGCATTTGACGGCGTCCACATCTACCTCCCACTGCGGGAAATTGAGGTTGAATGAGGTGAATGCCACCTTAATCTCCTTGCGCCCGTTGAGTGCGCCGATAAACTGCTGCGTATAGGCATAGAGGTCGTTGATGTCGCCGCCCAACTTGTCCTGCACATTGATATCCAAGGCATTACCCGTACCATAACCGGAAATCTGTGCCGGTGCCATGGCAAAGACCGTAGCGTCCTTAATGTCCGCCGTCAGGGCATAGACTTGGTTGATAACCGAGTTGACATCCTGCCCCTTGTGGGTACGCTCCGACCATGGTTTGAGTTTGAGAATGATATTGGCAGCGGCGGTCGATTCGCCCGAGATAAGACCATAACCCGCCACGCTGTTCTCCTCTGCCACTTCGGGGATAGTAGCCAATCGCTGCTCTATCTCGCGCAGAATATCGTTGGTGGTAGCAAGCGAACTTCCCGGAGGGGTGTCGATATTAATCATCACCGTACCGAGGTCCTCTTCCGGCACAAGCGAAGTCTTGGTAGAGCGCATGAGCATCACCATCAGCCCGATACCGAGTGCGGCAATCACAAAGCAAGTCCACGGGTGGCGAATCAGCACGCCTGCGCTTTTCTGATACCGCTTGGTGAGCCATGCCATACCGCCGTTGAACTTCTCGGCAAAGCGGAACGACCAACGCTTCCAGCCGCGCAGGTTGTCGATATTGGTCTCTTTGGGGCGCAGCAACAGCGCACAGAGTGCCGGGCAGGTAGTCAGCGAGTTGAGCGCCGAGATTCCGACTGCCACCGCCATGGTCAAACCAAATTGGCGATAGAACACACCGCTCGTGCCGCCGATGAAACTGACTGGGATAAACACCGCCATGAAGACGAGCGACGAGGTGATGATAGCCACTGCCACATCTTTCGTACCATACACTGCGGCTTGGAACGGGTTGCGATAGCCTGCATCGAAACGGCTATGCACCGCCTCGACCACCACAATGGAGTCATCCACCACCGTACCGATGACCAGCACGAGGGCGAAGAGGGTAATCAAGTTGATGGAGAACCCTGCCACCACCATAAAGGCGAAAGTACCGACCAACGACACGATAATACTGATAAAAGGTATCAGCGTCGAGCGCCAGTCTTGCAAGAAGAGCAGCACTATCAGGATAACGAGCAGGATAGCCTCAATCAGCGTCTTGACCACATTCTTGATAGAAGCATAAAGGAAGTCGTTGGTGGACATCATCTGCGTCACTTTCACGCCCTTGGGGGCTTCTTTCTGCACCTTATCGAGCAGGGCGTCGATTTGGTTGTTGATTTCCGTAGCGTTGGAGCCTGCGGTCTGGAACACCATACACTGCACACCCGGGTGTCCGTTCTGGCGACCGTCGTAGGCGTAACTCTCCTCGCCCAACTGAATATCGGCGATGTCACGCAGGCGCAGCACCTCACCGTCTGCCGTCGAGCGGATAACGATATTGCCGAATTCTTCGGGGGTTTGCAGACGCCCTTTGTATTTCATGGTGTATTGGTATGCCTCGTCGGAGTTCTCGCCGATAGCACCCGTAGCGGACTCGATGTTCTGCTCCGCCAATGCCGCCGTCACATCGCTCGGCACAAGTTTGTATTGTGCCATCACATCGGGCTTCATCCATATACGCATGGAGTAACTGCCGCCCAAGACCACCATCTGTCCCACACCCTGAATACGAAGCAATTCGGGCTTGATATTGATATTGATGTAGTTGGTAAGGAAGGTCTGGTCGAAAGTGTCGTCCGGCGACGATACCGTGAATATCTGCAGCATACTGGTCTGTCGCTTGAAGGCCTGCACGCCGACTTGTTTCACCTCGCTGGGCAACTGCGATGTGGCAGAAGAGATTTTGTTCTGCACATTGACTGCTGCCATATCGGGGTCGGTTCCTTGCTTGAAATAGACCATGATTTCCGCCGTACCGGAGTTGGTGGCGGTAGAGGTCATATAGGTCATGTTCTCCACACCGTTGATGGCCTCTTCGAGCGGGGCAATAACGGCTTTCTGCACCGATTCGGCGCTGGCACCATAGTAGGTGGTCATCACCATAACGGTAGGCGGTGCAATATCGGGGTACTGCTCAATAGGCAGTGTATTGAGTCCGATGATACCCAGCAGCACAATCAAAATAGATATCACTGCCGACAACACCGGGCGTTCTATAAAGGTTTTTACAGTCATAGGTTGATTGGACAATTTGACAATTTACAATCGCATTGATTGGACAATTTTACGATTTACGATTTTATAATTTGCAATAATTCGTAATTCATAATTCTTAATTAGCAATAGCGGTTCCTTCTCTGAGGAGTGCTACGCCTTCGGTTACAATCGTATCGCCTGCGCTAAGACCACTCTCCACTACATACTCTTTGCCGCCGTTCAGTCGGGTGGCTTTGATAAGGGTCGATACCGCTTTGCCGTCTACCACGCGATAGACAAACACTTTGTCTTGTACCTCGTAGGTAGCAGTACGCGGGATGAGCAGGGCTTGTTGTTGCGGCTTTTGGAGAATGATGTTGCCCGCACCGCCGGAGGTCAGCAGTCCGCCTTTGTTGGGGAATGCGGCACGCACACTGACCGTTCCTGTCGATTGGTCTATCACACCCGATACGGTCTCGATTTTGCCCTTTTCGGTGTATTCGCTGCCGTCGCTCAGCACGAGGCGTACTTCGGGCAGGTTCTTGAGCGCAGACTCTTTGCTGCCGTATTGGCGAGCCAAGCCGAGCCATTGGTTCTCGGTCATGGAGAAATAGATATACATCACGGAGTTGTCGCTCACTGTGGTCAGCGGGGTAGGCATCGAGGGTGAAACGAGCGCACCGACACGCAGCGGAAGCGTGCCTACAACGCCGTCGCTCGGGCTTTTCACTTCGGTGTAGCCGAGGTCGTTCTTGGCTATTACGAGTGCCGCATTAGTCTGTGCCAGCACGGCTTTGGCACTCAAGTAACTGTTCTCTGCCAGTTGCAAGTCGTAGAGCGAGATGACGCTATCGGCGTAGAGTTGCTTCTTGGCGTTGTACGACAGTTCGGCGGTGGCCACACTCGATTTGGCTACCTCCACATTGGCTTCGGCGGTCTCTAAGGCTGCGCGGAAAGGCACTTGGTCAATGATGAACAGCACTTGTCCTTTATGCACCCGCTCGCCTTCGCTTACGCAGAGTTTGGTCAGCGTACCCGATACCTGCGGCATGATGGCGATGTCCTGACGACCGCGCACCGAGGCGGAGTAACTCTCCTCGATGAGGCAGTCTTGGGCGGTTACCACCATGGTTTTGTTGGTGGCTGTTTGTTCTTGCTGTTGTTCGGTTTTGTGGCAGGCGCACAGCCCTACGCACACTACGCCCACAAGGGCAATTACGGTTTTCTGTTTCATATTATATATAGTCATGTTTGCTTTTTATCGATATGTATATAGTCATGTTTGCTTTTT
>CAVKVE010000034.1:6129-20696 GCA_963659655.1 Bacteroidaceae bacterium
TTTTTTCGACCCGCCCGAAAGTTGCAAAAATCATGCCAAATTTATACCTAAACGATGTCGGTTGGGTGGGTATAAATGCCTCCCCCTCAGCACTCAAAAAGGCTGCCCAACCATAAGTCGGGCAGCCTACTATATAAAAATGGTCGTGCGGGTTATTTGCGCACCCACACATTCGTTATTTCGGAAATGAATAATTGGTGACGCGTCGGGTCGGTGTCGTAGTGCGTTCCTTGTGTGATAGCCGTCTGATAATCAGGTGTTAGGTGCTCGGTGTCCAACTGATTTTGGTACATGTTTCGGCATTCGATTATCAGTCGTGCCTCATTGAATGTCATCAGTCCGGACGGCGTTGCAATGGGCGTCAGCCCCGCATTTTTCACTTTGTCTTCCGTGCGCCCCGTCTGTGTGCCGCAGATACGCAGTGCCGAGCGGTATTCTTCATCGAAGAACGACAGCGTGTAAGCTTGTTCGCGTTGCAGGAATTCGTAGGTGTAGCGCGATTCCCGAATCATAATAAATGCCGCAGGATGTCCCCATGCCATGCCTAATGCACCCCACGCAGCCGTCATAGTGTTGAACGATTGTGTATTGCCGGCAGTAACGAGCATCCATTGGTTGCCGATCAGGTCAATGCTGTTGCCCTGTATTTCTGTGGCAGGAATAGCCACATACCGTTCCTCCCAAGCCGAGAGAGCGGCTACTGTATCAGTAGCCTCCATTGTGTCAGTTGTTTTGGTATCTGTGCTTTGGCTTGTGTCAGTTGTTTTGTTATCAGTACTTTGGCTTGTCTTTGTACAAGCCGCCATAGTACATAGCACTATCGCCATTGCGCAATAAGAAAGTCGCTTCATTATGTTTTTTTTTGTAGTTGAGTATATTGAATAGTATATAGTATATTGTAGATTTTAGAGTAGATCGTAGATTTTTTAGTAGTATATTGTCACCATGCCTCCTGGCACAAAAACAATGCCATTTCCAATGCGATTTCCCAACCCATTTTTAAGCTAATTCCCGAACCACTCCCGAACCAACTCCGTCTTTTCGCCTTTATTGTTACCTGTCACCTTCATGTTTCAATCCCCTGATTACCCTCCCCGTACCATCCTTCAATTCTACCCGAATCGGTCGAACCTGTTGCATAATCCATAAAAAAGCCGTATCTTTGCACGCTTATTCCGTAAGGACTCCTTATAAACATCATCAATACAGACAATGAATACCTTTGAACAACTCTGCCAATGCCGGCGTTCGGTACGCAAATATACCGACAAGCCCATCGAACAAGCCAAGTTGGACTATATTCTTCGCTGTGCTCTTATGGCACCATCGAGCCACCGCTCCATGCCGTGGGAGTTCTATGTGCTGACCTCGCCCGAACAATTGCGTCCGTTGGCAGCGTGTCGCACCTATGGTAGTGGAATGTTCGCTACGGCAACTGCCGCTATCGTTGTAGCATTAGACAGCGCAGCCACCGATACTTGGCAGGCAGACGGAGCCATTGCCGCCCAAAACATCCTGCTTGCCGCTGCCGAGCAGGGCATAGGTGCTTGTTGGTGTCATGTCTATCAGCGTGAGGGTGCCGAGCAGTTGGTTCGCTCGTTGGCAGGTGTCCCCGAGAGCCTCAATGTGCTGTGCGTCATCGCCTTGGGCTATCCCGATGAGGAGAAACAGCCTTTCGACCTCAGTCGATTGCACTACGAGAAGGTGCATCAAGTGGGGAATTAGTCCTTTGTAAATGTCCCTATAAAGAGTTTATTGTCCCCGGCGACACGCCGGAATTCATAATTCATCATTCATAATTAAATATGAAACCTACTATCGCCATTACGGCAGGAGATATTAACGGCGTGGGCTACGAGATTATTCTCAAAGCCATTGCCGACCCGCATATTTGTGAGATATGTCGTCCTATTGTGTACGGCAACGCCAAAGTCGCTCGCCTGCACGCCCAAACGCTTGGGGAAGACTATACCAAACTGCAATTCAACATCATCGACTCGCCCCGTCAGACCAAAGACGGACGCCTCAACCTCATCTCGTGCTACCCCGATGACACACCCGTGCATTTCGGAGAATCCACTCCCGAGGCAGGCAAAGCCTCGTTTGCTGCATTGGAGCGGGCGTGTGCAGACTTAAAAGCAGGCGCAGTGGATGCGCTCGTAACGGCACCTATCAATAAGGAAAACATCCAATCCGACCTATTCCACTTCTCCGGACATACGGAGTACCTCACCTCCACTTTTGGCGAGGGCAAGGAGAGCCTGATGATGATGGTCAGCGATATGATGCGGGTGGCGTTGGTTTGCAACCATGTGCCTATCGCGCGTGTGCCGCAGATGATTACGGAGGAACGCATTCTCGCCAAATTGGCGGTGCTAAACCAAACCCTGCAGGACGACTTTACCATAGAGAAACCCCGTATCGCTGTGCTGGCACTCAACCCGCACGCCGGAGATAATGGTTTGATAGGCAAAGAGGAACAAGAGATTATCAAGCCGGCTATCGACAAAGCCAACGAGCAGGGTATTTGGGCGTTTGGTCCCTATTCTGCCGACGGGTTCTTCGGGAGCGGGCATTTCACCCACTTCGATGCGGTGTTGGCTATGTACCACGACCAGGGATTGATTCCGTTTAAGACACTCGATATGAACGGTGTTAATTATACTGCCGGTTTGCCTATCATCCGTACCTCGCCCGACCATGGTACAGGCTACGATTTGGCAGGCAAGAACGAGGCTAAGGCGTATAGTTTCTCGCATGCGCTCTACATGGCAATAGACTTGCTGCACACGCGTGCACAGAACAAGGAACTCAAAAAGAATCCGCTGCCCTTTGAGCCGCACGAGGAGCATGAAGACCGCCGCCCACGCCGTGAGTTTGTCGATTTCAAGACTACCAACGCTCCTGCTTCGCCAATTAACAATTAATAATTAACATGCAATGCGGGGAACACGCAGTCATAAATACAATCACAAACACGCAAGTCAACAATACGCAGTCTCAAACACGGTGTTAACCACACGGAGCGTAGCGTAGTCCCCAACATACAATCATAAACACGAAGCGTAGCGCAGTCAATCACACGCAGTCGCAACGCAGTCCCCAACACGAAGTAAATTAATACACAATATGACAAGTAAAGAAATCCGACAGTCCTTCTTGGACTTTATGGAGAGCAAAGGACACCATATCGTACCCTCTGCACCGATGGTTATCAAAGATGACCCTACGCTGATGTTTACCAATGCGGGTATGAACCCGTGGAAGGGTATCATTCTCGGCAACGACCCGATTAAATACCCCCGTGTGGCGGATTCGCAGAAGTGTCTGCGTGTCAGCGGCAAACACAACGACTTGGAGGAGGTAGGGCACGATACCTATCACCACACCATGTTCGAGATGCTCGGCAACTGGTCGTTTGGCGACTATTTCAAGGAAGGGGCTATCGATTTTGCATGGGAATACATTGTAGATGTCCTGCATATCGACCCGAAGAATCTCTATGCCACTATTTTCGAGGGCGCACCCGAAGAGGGATTGGCGCGTGATGAAGAGGCTGCTGCTATCTGGGCAAAGCACTTGCCTGCTGACCATATTCTCAATGGCAACAAGCACGATAACTTCTGGGAAATGGGCGATACAGGCCCTTGCGGTCCATGCTCCGAGATACATGTAGACAGCCGTTCTGAGGAGGAAAAGGCTGCCTTGCCGGGGCGTGAGTTGGTCAACAAAGACCACCCGCAGGTGATTGAGATTTGGAACCTTGTCTTCATGCAGTACAACCGCAAGGCAGACGGCTCTCTCGAGGGGTTGCCCAAGCGTGTGATTGATACGGGTATGGGATTTGAGCGCCTGGTGCGTACCCTGCAGGGCAAGCAGTCCAACTACGACACCGATGTGTTCCAACCGATGCTGCACAAGATTGGCGAGATTTGCGGTACAGAATACGGCAAGGAGGAGAAGACGGACATCGCCATGCGCGTCATTGCCGACCATATCCGAACCATCGCCTTTGCTATTACCGATGGGCAGTTGCCGAGTAACGAGAAGGCAGGCTATGTCATCCGCCGTATCTTGCGCCGTGCCGTGCGCTATGGCTACACATTCTTGGGACAGCGTGAGGCATTTATGTATAAGTTAGTGCCGCAACTTATTGAGGATATGGGCGATGCTTATCCCGAACTCAAAAAACAGGAGCAGCAAATTATCCCCGTCATCAAGAGCGAGGAGGAGGCTTTCTTGCGTACGCTCGACAAGGGCATTACGCTGCTCGACAAACTCATGAAAGAGGCGAAGGGCAAGGAGATTTCCGGCGTGGATGTCTTTACGCTGAAAGATACCTACGGCTTCCCGCTCGATTTGACGGAACTTATTCTGCGTGAGAACGGCTTTACCACCAACGAGGAGGAGTATCAGAAGGCATTGGAGCACCAGAAAGAGATGGGGCGTAGTGCCAACAAGCAAGACCTCGGCGACTGGGTAGTGCTGCGTGAGGGGGATACCGAGTTTGTCGGCTACGATTCTCTGGAGGTTGAGACAGAGGTGCTTCGCTATCGCAAGGTAAGCCAGAAGGGCAAAGAATTCTATCAGATTGTGCTTTCGAAGACGCCGTTCTATGCAGAGATGGGTGGCGAGGTAGGCGATACCGGTATGCTCGGTACGGCGCGTATCGTTGATACCAAGCGCGAGAACAACCTGCCTGTGCATATCTGCACGGAGTTGCCGGAGCATATCGAGGGCAAACTGATTGCGTATGTCGATGAGGAGCGTCGTCAGGCTATCGCTTGCAACCACTCCTGTACGCACATCCTGCACTATGCGTTGCGTACCGTATTGGGCGCACATGTCGAGCAGAAGGGTAGTTTGGTTACGCCCGATTCGTTGCGTTTCGATTTCTCGCACTATCAGAAGGTAACGCCCGAAGAACTCCGCAAGGTAGAGCAGTTGGCAAATCAACTCATCCGCTGCAACTATCCGTTGGAGGAGAGCCGTCATACCCCGATTGCCAAAGCCAAAGAGATGGGCGCCATGGCATTGTTCGGCGAGAAGTACGGCGATGATGTGCGTGTCATCAAGTATGGTCCGTCCATCGAGTTGTGCGGTGGTTGCCATGTGCCTGCTTTGGGTTGTATCGGTGCCGTGCGTATCTTATTGGAAACCAGCGTGGCAGCCGGTGTGCGCCGTATCGAGGCGGTAACGGCAGCCAAGGTAGATGAACTCTATTTCGCCCAACAGGATATGTTGGCGAACCTGCGTGGCTTGCTCAATAACGCTCCCGATATTGCTACTGCCGTGCAGAAAGCCGTGCAAGAAAATGCAGGGCTCAAAAAAGAGATTGAGACCTATATGGCAGAGAAGTTGGAGCAGTATCGTGACCGTTTGATAGACCGTGCCGAAGACTTTGGCGACATCAAGTTGGTTCGCTTGCAGGGAGCAGTGCAGCCCGATATGATTCGTGGTGTGCTGCCGTTGCTGCGAGGCAAGTTCGCTGATGTGCGTTTTGCGGTCGTAGGTGCTACGGAGTGGGACGGCAAGCCGATGATTTCCGTTTTTCTCTCGCAACCGTTGGTGGATGCGGGCAAGAATGCGGGTCAGATGATTAAATCGGCTGCAAAACACATCCAAGGTGGTGGCGGCGGACAGGCATGGATGGCGACTGCCGGTGGTCGTGCCGTAGAGGGCTTACAGCCTGCTATGGACGAACTCCTCGCTGCATTGAAATAATAACCTCCCCAAGCCCCTCAAGGGCACCCCACTGCGCATTGCTTGTGGGGACCCCGCAGCTGGGAGGGGGTGTCAGAATTTCTGCATCCCCCCTCTTTGAGGGGGACAGGGGGAGTCTAATTCATCATTATTTGAAGACTCTCACTCGGCGTTTGCCGGAGAAATATCGTTCCGCAGTCCGTTTCGTATGTGTTGGCACATTCGGAACGGCGCTGCAGTACGCTATCTATTATGGTTTTCTGGCACTGTTCGATGTCGTGTGGGCGGAGAGTACGCTGCGTGTTACGACGGCATTCACGCTCGGTTTCTGTATCGAGATGATTGCCAACTATTTTCTGACCAGTTTCTATACTTTCCGTACGCGCCCGTCGGTCAAGAATGCGGGTGGCTTCATGTTGGGGCGGTTGGTCAATTATCTCATCCAGGTGGGCTTCCTGCATATCCTTATCGCTTGTACGCTGTCCGAAGAACTGTCCGGTATTGTGGCGATTATGTTGGCGGGCGTGGTCAATTATTTTGTCCTTGTGCCGTTCTATAGTCGCAAGAAGGAGCAGAAGACGCTTGAGCAGGTTATTGAGGAGCATGTGGCAGAAGAGTGTGCTGCCGCAGATGCGGACGATGCCGTTGTTTCACATCAAGACGATACCGTTGTTTCACATCAAGATGATACCGTTGCCTCACGCCAAGACGCTGCGGATGCCGAATGTCCTCAAGAGAAATAAGTAAGTCCGTATGCATATCTATCGAGCCAATATTCTCTATACCCCTACGCCGCAGGCTTTCCGAATCTTGCGTCGGGGGTATATAGTGGTCGATGACGAGGGCTATATTATACATGTCGGGCGCACACTTCCCGAACCATTCCCGAACCAACTCGTTACCGACTTCGGTGAATCGCTCTTGATTCCGGCTATGAACGACCTGCATGTCCATGCGCCCCAGTATCGTAATATGGGTATGGCAATGGATATGGAGCTGTTGCCGTGGCTTAATACTTATACTTTCCCCGAAGAATCCCGCTACCGCAGCCACCAATATGCTGAGGCTATGTACCGCCGTTTTGTGTATGACCTGTGGCTCAATGGTACGATGCGCTCTTCGGTCTTCGCGACCATCCATTTGCGCTCTACGATGCTCTTGGCAGATTTGTTTGCAGAGGCAGGCATGGGCGCCAAGATAGGCTTGGTGGGAATGGATCGCAATTGTCCTGACCGATTGCGCAATACCCCTGCCGAGGCGGTGCGAAATACCGAACGACTCTCGAAGCATCTCGTGGGTATGCCTTTGGTGGAGCCGATTATCACCCCTCGTTTTGTGCCGTCTTGTTCGCCCGATATGCTTCGTGCCTTGGGCAATTTGGCGCAGCGCATGGGTCTTGCCGTGCAATCCCACCTGAGCGAGAACCGTTCCGAGATAGCATGGGTGCAGTCGTTGGAGCCGGAGAGTACCTGCTATGGCGATGCCTACCATCGCTATGGTTTGTTTGGTCAGACGCCTACGCTTATGGCGCATTGTTGCTATACGGCGGGGGCAGAGTTAGAACTCATGCAGCGCCGGCAGGTGATGGCTGTGCATTGTCCTACTTCCAATTGCAATCTCGGGTCGGGTATTGCGCCCGTTCGCACTTTCTTGCAGCACGATATTCCCGTCGCTTTGGGTAGCGATATGGCAGCCGGGCATCATCTGAGTATGTTCCGCGTTATGCAGTATGCGCTCGAAATGAGTAAGTTGCAGTATGCCGCCACAGAGGGCAAGTCGCCATTCCTGTCCTTATCGGAGGTGTTCTATTTGGCAACCAAGTCGGGCGGTTCGTTCTTTGGTAAGGTGGGTTCGTTTGAGCGTGGCTATGCGTTCGATGCCTTGGTGATTGACGACCACGAGTTGAATGCCACGCCTGCTGTTGCGGGAGCAAAACCGTACGATTTGCAGCACCGTTTGGAGCGCTATATCTATTTGGGCGACGACCGCCAACTGACCCACCGCTTCTGTCAAGGGCGTTGCCTATCTGCCCCCGGCGTATAAGTCGGTCTTATAGGCTTTCATATTATTGTAGGATTATCTAAAATCACTATAAAGCAATTTATAGACCCCACATAATTGTACTATCCTCGTTATGGACCATTGTCAACACATCATTGCCCCGTCCGGCAAGCGTTTGGTCTGGTATCTTTCTATGGAAGAGTACCTTGCGCAGCATATCTCCGACCCAGTTGACTCTGCCTTAGACCATGTATCTCAAATGGGTACAAAGCAAACACCTTCTTCTGCCAAAGAAAACGGCGGCGTCTTTTTTACATGGGTTGTTCCGCCAACAGTTATTTTTGGTCGCCATCAAGTGATGGCGGACGAGGTAAATATGGCGTATTGCCGTTCGCATGGGGTGCAGATGTACCGCCGCAAGAGTGGGGGAGGCTGTGTCTATTCCGATGCGGGCAATCTCATGTTGTCGTATATCACGCCCGACACGCATAGCGAGTCCGTTTTTCAGTCCTATTTGGATAGCGTAGCAGAGGTGTTAAAACAACTCGGTTTTGCGGCAGCGAAGTCCGAGCATAATGATGTCTTGATTGGTGACCGCAAGGTGTCGGGCAATGCGTGCTATGCTTTGCCTACCGGTACGATTGTACATGGCACGATGCTCTATAATGTGGATTTCGAGGCGTTGCAGCAGGCTATTACGCCTACTCGTGAGAAACTCGCCAAGCATGGTGTGCAGTCGGTTCGTCAGCGGGTGGTCAACCTTCGACCTCTTATCGAAGAAACCGGCGCACAGGGCATACAGGATATTCACGCGCTGTCCGATTATTTTGTGTCCTCTTTCTGCTCCTCCTCTCGCACCCTTACGCCCCAAGAGACAGCCGATATCGATGCACTCGAGCAAACCTATCTTGAGTCATCGTTTATCGAAGGAAAATAATTTTGTTCAGCTATGGATAAAGCAGTTTTTATACATGGTTTTGCAGGGTCTATCCATTCCAATACGGTTGGGAACCTGCGTCAGTACTATCCTCAGGTTGAGTGGTGCCCGCTTGAGGTCAATCACAATGTGGAGGAATCGGTTGCCAAAATCAACCAATTCATCAAAGACAATCCCGATGTGAAATATTTGATAGGCACTTCGTTAGGTGGTTACTATGTCTTGTGTGCCGATTTTGATGGACGCAAGTTGGTTATCAATCCGGTGCTCAACCCTATGTCTTCGCTCAAAGGTAGTGTGGGTACGCACAAATATCTCGGTCGTCGTGAAAATGGGGATACCGAGTTCAAATTCACTATGCAGGACTTGTTCCGTTTCAAGAAATTTACTCCCCACGACTCGCCCAATACCATCTGCCATTATACGCCGAAAGATCCGGTCTTAGGCGATGATATCAAGCGAGAGTACAAGAAGTTCTTTGCTCATTCCGAGATGACGCCCGATTTGGAGAGCCATTTTATGAACGAGCATTATATCAAGCACAAATTAGGCGAGATTTTCCAATCCGAATAGGCGCCTCTATGGAGCGGGTCACACGATATTATTCCGTAGCCGAGCATATTTTCGCTATTGAGGCGGAGTCGGCCATTTTGTCGCAGTGCCCTAACTATGCTCCTTTTGGCGTGTCGCCTATCGGTTTTCCTCTGTTTCGTTTGCGGGTTGTGTCCGAACCATTGCCTTTGGTACAATCCAAGCAGCCTCTTTTTATGGATCAATCCGATGCGGATATGCCTCGTATTGAGGTCAGCCGTGTCGGTGCAGATTGGCTTTTTGAGATGTCTATGTGGAGGCAGAGTCCCATCTGCTGCCGCCTGCTTGCGTCTGCTGATTTTGCTGAAGCTACTTTGTCTGTCGAAACGTCGGATGTCCGTTTTGCTATCGACAATGCCGCTATGCTTCTGTATGCTTTTGCCACGGCAGTACGCCAAACGCTCGTCTTACACGCTTCTGCCGTGGTTTGTCATCGGGCAGGGCAGGTGTTCTTGGGATGGTCGGGTACGGGCAAATCTACCCACGCCCGTTTGTGGCAGGAGCGTTATGCTGAGGCATGGTTGCTTAACGATGATAATCCTGTTTTGCGTGTGCAGGGCGACTGTGTCCGTATCTATGGTTCCCCATGGAGCGGAAAGACGCCGTGCTACCGAGCCGAGTCGGCTCCTTTGCAGGCAATCGTCAAACTCACGCAGGCGTCGCATAATGCTATAGCCCGCCTTCGTATGCCGCAGGCCTTTGCTTATCTCTTGTCTTCTTCAAGTGGGCTGAAAACCGATTCCGAACATATAAAATCCCTGCACGATACCATAGCTTCGGTTGTTCAGTCTATTCCTATGTACGAATTATCTTGTTTGCCCGATGTGGCTGCTGCTGAGTTATGTCACGATACGCTGTATATTCATCCGCTGTCGTAGCGTGCCTGCGTGCTGCTATGTGGCATGAGCCGTTGTCTATCGACCCTGCATTGCTGCGTGAGGTCGGTTTTTGGCAGGAAGCGTATCGCCAAGATTGTGGGCACCTCTTGTCTGTGTGGGCGCTTGCGCAGGGGTATGAGGTCTATGATCAAGAGGCTGTGCGTTTGCGAGTCTATATCGGTCTGCAGCGTCAGGTGCGGCAGAACCGTTTTCTCACCGAGTTGGTCTTGTTGTTCCGAGAACATGGTATTCCTGCCGTCTTGCTCAAGGGGTACGGCTTGTGTTCGTTGTATCCTGACCCGACTATGCGTGACTATGGCGACATTGATTTATATGTAGGCTGCGAGCATTACCAAGAGGCCTATTCTTTGATAGCCCGAACCTATTCTGGTGCCTATTGGTTATCGCCTATGGGAGTGGGGCATCACTTCATTTTGGTCATGGATGAGCAGCGTGAGTTGGTGGCGGAGATTCATAATTTGTCGATGGATTTCTTCGGACAGCCTAAGGTGGAGCGTATGTTTTTCGACTATACGGAGCTTTCATTTGCGTGTGCTGATACGCTAACGCTTTATGATACAGTTGTTTCCGTACCATCGTTGTCCTATAATGCGCTCTATCTCTTTGTCCATCTTTGGCATCATTTCTTGGCGAGTGGAGTGGGTATGCGCCAACTTTGTGATTGGGTATTGTGCTTGCGTGCATTGTCCCGACACTTGTCCCCTGTGGAGTGGCACCGGTTTGAGCAACAGCTTCGCCAACTTCTGCAATCCATGCATATTCTTTCCGTATGGCAGTCCTTCGGCTATGTGGCCGTCAAGTATTTAGGCTTACCTCCCAACGCCTTCCCCTTATACTCCGTATCTCTATATTCCCACAGTACACATCCCTCTAAAACTGTACATCCCTCTAAGATTGTACTTCCCCCTAAAACAATACATCCCTCCCGGAAATTTACCTATCGTATTTGGCAATCTGAGCGCCTCTATCGTCAGTTGTTAGCGGATGGTCATTGTGGTCGCTCCACGGCTCTCCGTTCCGAGCAGATTATGCATAGTTTTCATAGCATTTCCCGAACCACTCCCGAAGGAACACCGAACCAACCCCTTTCCAAACCCCGTCAATCTCCTTGCCTATCTCATAGGCGCTCCACTCTTTTTCCAAACCTCTCCCATAGGCACTCCAATCTTTTTCCAAACCTCTCCCATAGACTGTCCCGACTATCCCGCCGCTTGCATTCCTTCTACCGTCTGACATACAATGCGCTTCAGCTCTCTAAACTCTTTCCGCTTTATTCCTTCCGCCTGTATTGCGCCCAACTTTTCGCTGCCCTGTACCACAAAAAATAGCCGGTACCCGCACTTTTATTTGGTAGTTTCGAAGAAAAAGTGTAATTTTGCAGCCGATTTTGCACTATGGCAGAGCAGAAACCCCATATTATTGACCTCGCATCGCTTGCGGTTGGTCACTATCAGTTTGATTATGAGCTTGATAGTGCGTACCTTGCCGGTATCGAGAATACCGAGTTGTTGGGTGGTGCTGTTGCCGCAAAAGCCGTATTGGACTTGCGTGAGACCGATTTCGATCTCGTATTGACCGTCCAAGGAAAGGTGCAAGTTGTCTGCGATCGCTGCCTGTGTCCAATGGATATTCCGGTTGATATCACAGAGAAAATGGATTTAGAGGACGAGGGGGAGGGTGCAAGCCGCGTAGAGCATCTCGATTTGGATTGGCTTGCTTACGAATTGATTGTAGTGAATCTTCCTTTGGTGCATAGTCACCAAGCAGGTGGTTGCGATCCTGTAATGGACGCACTTCTCCAAGACCACCTCTGCACCGAAGACGAAGAGGACTTAGATAATGAGAACGATGTGGAGTAGCCGATAGCCGTTCTGCGTGGTGTAGAGGCGTATTTGCAGCGTTTTATTGAGAATAAAATTAAAAGAAATTTGATATGGCACATCCTAAAAGAAGACAATCGCACACCAGACAAGCGAAGCGTCGTACGCATGACGTACTGAAAGTACCTGCATTGGCAATCTGCCCGAACTGCGGTGCTCACTACATTTATCACACTGTTTGCCCAAGTTGTGGCTACTATCGTGGTAAATTAGCTATTGAGAAAGCAGCAGAGGCTTAACCTAAGCAGTAACATTTCAGGCTCCGCGTAGTGATACTCGGAGCCTGAATTTCACTGAATAATCCTTTATTACATTGACATCGGCTTATTTGTACCCATTTGGGGATAGCAGTCGATGTGAAAAAATAGTCTGTTATCATTATCTATCGCACGGGAGTGCGGTTGTAGCCCGTGAGGGTTACGGAGTTTAACCTAACTTACTTTTCAATTATGTACAACAATGATCAAAATCACACCTATCATCAAGGTGGCTACCGCAGAGAGGATAATCCGCGTGAGCAAAGAGATGTAGTTACATCGGCAGATGGTGCAAGTGTCCGTCCCCGTTTCAATTCGTATAACAATTCCGCTCGTGATTCCCGTCCCCGCCAGCGTTTCTCGCGTGGTGATGGTCAGTATTCAGAGCGTGTAGAGCCTCGTCAAAGCAACGGCTATCAAGGCGGCTACCAGGGCAACCGTGACAATCGTTATTCCAATCAAGGGCGTCCCCGTTACCAGCAGGATGGCGAGCAGGGAGGCTATCGCCCTCGCTATAATAATGGTGGCGAACGTCCGCAAGGCGGCTATCGTCCTCGTCCCAATGGTGGATACAATCAAGACGGCACTCAGGGACAGCAGGGAGGCTATCGTCCGCGCTATAATGGTGGTTATCAACAGAATGGCGAGCGTCCGCAAGGTCAGTTCCGTCCTCGTCCACAGCGTAATGCGGGGGTATATAGCGAGCGTAAGCGTCAGGCTTATCAGCAGCAATACGAAGACCCCACTAAGCCGATTCGTCTGAATAAGTATTTGGCTAATGCGGGTATCTGCTCGCGTCGTGAGGCCGATGATTTCATACAAGCCGGTGTCATTTCTGTCAATGGTGTTATCGTTGATTCGTTGGGCGCTAAGGTGTTGCCAACCGATAAGGTGCAGTTCCATGATCAACCGGTTCGCCGTGAGCGTAAGGTGTATATTTTGCTTAATAAGCCGAAGAATACCGTTACTACAACAGATGACCCGCAGGAGCGTCATACGGTTATTGATATTGTCCGCAATGCGTGTGCAGAGCGTATCTATCCGGTAGGTCGTTTGGACCGCAATACTACGGGTGTCCTCTTGCTTACCAATGATGGTGATTTGGCTGCAAAGCTGACGCACCCTAAGTTTGGTAAGAAGAAGATTTATGCTGCATTGCTGGATCGTGATTTAGAGGAGGCCGATGAGGCAATTCTGCGTGAGGGAATCATCTTGGATGATGAGAAAATTGTACCCGATGCCTTAGAATTCCCGAAGGGAGATCGTAAACATATCGGATTGGAGATACACTCCGGTCAGAATCGTGTCGTTCGCCGTATGTTTGAGAAGGTGGGTTATAAGGTAATGCAGTTGGATCGTGTTAGCTTTGCCGGCCTTACCAAGAAGAATGTAGCACGCGGCAAGTATCGTTTCTTGACTCCGAAGGAAGTTTCGATGCTTCAAATGGGAGCTTTCGAATAGTATAGTAGTTCTCAATACGATGAATTGCTCTATATGGAGCAGAACGAATCATATCTGTATCGCTATAGAACAGCATTAAAACTATAGGTAAGAGTTTGAACGATTCGCATAGAATTAGGAACTACAGATTCTAATCTGTATCACATTCGAAGGAGATGCATTATTGCATCTCCTTTTTTGTGTAATAATATCTTTGCAGTGTCTCTCCTCCGCCGTTATAGATAGCGCATCGTATTTTCAATGGATCTGTTTCAACTTCTTATAGATTCCATTTAGAATATAGTATCCATTTAGAAACGCAATTTTTATTATTTTGTTTGTTAGATTCAATATTTTTTTTGTACCTTTGCAGTGTATTTGATAGATAGGGGATGTGTATTTGGGTGGGGGCTTATTCGTAAGGTAAGCAAGTATCCTAATAATGCCTATGCTTTTTCTATCAGGTACTCTAAATATTATATAGGCGTTTATCTGCGCTTGTTTTGACCTTTTGAAATCCGGAAAATTTCACCACTCAAAACAAGATGACGATGAATGTCCTCTGATATGTAGTTCCCATGTCTTTATGGCATGCAATACATATCGGCGTGGGCATTATTGTTTATTCTTGTGGTAGGGTCTTTCCGGAACCTCAAAAGGGAGAATAAGCAAAGGTATGATTCCACGCTTTTTTGTGTTTATAGGTCATGTTTGGAATCAACTTACCACTATTCTGCAGGCAATTCTAATGAATCAAACAACCTATTTCCGCCCTCGTTGGACCTGCGGACGATATCATGTAGAAAAAACATGTGGCGATAATGTATAACCTTTTGGTGGGTTATAGCTTTTTCTTCGA